>CAYQNY010000060.1:0-16307 GCA_964418925.1 uncultured Verrucomicrobiota bacterium | reverse complement strand
CGGAATTTGACACCTTCGAAAAGACGAGATGGATTTGCGTCCCCTGCTAAATAACTGATGTGGGTATCACCCCACTGTGACTGGTATAGCCGTTGAAGCGATTGCATCCGCTCAGTCGAGAAACCACTCAATGGCATTATCAGACCACAACGGCCGCGTTCGCCAATCAGAGCGGTGCATCGCTCCACTACAAATGCATATAGATTTCCGCACCCTTCAGTTTCGTAGCCGTGAATCGCGTACGATTTGATCACTTGTGAATACTCAACAAATGGCGGATTTCCGATAATCACGTCGAATCCGCCGGCATGCATGATCCCATAGAACTCAACAAACCAGTGGAACGGCTCGTGGCTGGCCTTCCACTCATCAAAGTCCTTCTGCTTCTCAACGTTGACGCCGTATTCGCCCGCGAGGTAGCGATCGAGTTTGTCGTCCAGCTTGGCCAGGCGTTCGCGGAGTTCCTGCTTGTCCATGGCCGTGACTTTGCCTCCGTGGGTCGTCTGCTGAGCGCGGAACTGCTGGAAGGCGCTGTCAACCAGCTCTGCGTCTTCCTCGATCTGCGCCACAGTATCGGCCTTGAGTTCCAGGAGTCCTTGACTGAGGCCGTCGGCGTTTTTCTTTGCCTCATTCGCCGCCGCCTTGCGTATTTGATCCAGACTCGTAAACCCGACCAGCGTATTGCCGGCGCGGATATTAAAGTCGATGTCCGGGAGCGGCTCAATCTGGTCAAATGTATCAACCTGGCCAACCAGCTTGAGGAAGAGGCGCAGTTTGCAGATCTCCACCGCCTCTTCCATGATGTCTACGCCGAACAGGTTGTTGATAATGATGGATTTGAGGATGAAGTAGCGTTCGCCTCGGTGTTCACCAATCCCGTCGAGAACCCGTTTGAAATCACTGAACTGCTTGGGATGATGCGGCTTGTCGGCAATGTCCTCTAGAAACCGACCCATGCGCTCCAAGCAATCGCTATAAAGGGTTTCCAGAATGCGGAGGGCGGCGAAGAGAAACGCGCCGGAACCGCAGGTGGGATCAAGGATGGTGACCTTCTGAATGGTGTGCCAGAAAGCACGAAGCAATTCCGGTCCCTCGGCGTTGACGATGGCGTCGCGGGCGAATTGCCAGATGTCAAGGTTCAGGGTAATGAGATCGTTAATCTGGTGGACATTGCCCTTGCGTAGCTTCTCGCGGATGTCCAGACAGCGCTGGCGGCGGGCGACATACTCGCGCCATGTCTCGGTGGGCAGTGCATACGGATATTCGGCGGACCGGTTCCAGCCGTCGCGCTTGGATACGTCTTTGACGCCGGTGGCAATCTCCTTCGGTAGGGGAATCACTTCGCCCTTGTCGTCAATGACTCCGTGACAAACGGCGGGATAGATGTAGCGATCGGGATCGTCGCGGAGTAACTGCCACATGGCGCTGTCGGGCTTAAAGGCAATAGCGCACTTCTTCCGGGCGGCGTCGAACAGGTGCGGGATAACTGTGTTCTTCGAAATGTACTCGGTGATGTCTTCCTTGGTGTAGTACGCGCCCATCTGCTTCTGGTTGATGTACTTCTCGAAGATGTAGCCGACCACGTCCGGGTTGATCTCGTTGTCGGCGCGGAGGGGTCGCTCGTCGAGGTGCCAGCGGTAGTCGTCGAAGAAGTCGAAAAGCTTCTCGAATGCCTTGTCGGGGATGTCAAGGTCGGGGTTGTGTTCCTCAAGTTGATGGACCTCAAAGAATCCGCCATTCAGATAGGGCACCTTACCTAAAAGTTTCTCCATTGCCGGATCGAGCTTGCGTTCGCCCGGCAACTTACCAAGACCCTCATGGAACAGACGCAAGAGAAAGTACCGGTAGAAGGACTGGAACTTATCCTTGCCCCTGGCCTCCCGCACCATGACGAGCCGGTTCCGCAGGTAGTCAGTGTCACCGTCGAGGAAACCTTTCTTCTGGATGAAGTAGACGAACATCAGGCGGTTGAGCATAAGGGACGTGTACCATTGCAGGTCGGCCGAGGCCTTGATGCCCTTGATGAACTTCAAGAACGCGGCATGCTCGGTCTTGAATCGGTCGTAGAACTTTTTTGTGACCTTATCGACATCGAGGGCGGAGCGGATGCGTCCCGCGATGTCCGGGAGGGTCAAGTCCTCTTCTTCGTCGAGGCTGACGGCAATCTGGTCGAGCCGCTGAATGAGCGGGTCGCCGGATTGTAAAACGTTGAAACGGTGGTCGCGGCTGGCGATGGGCTTGCCGGTTTCGCGCCGGACCCATTGCCAGACCTGTTGCCCTGATGCTTCGTCGGTGTAGATGACGAAGTGCTCGCGCGCTGATTTCGTGACCTGGTGGTCAATCTTCAGGCGTGTCGGCCGATTAGGGATTAATGGACAGACGAACGCGACGAAGCCGCGCTTCTGGGCAATGGCGGTGAGGCTGACGGCGCCGTCGTCCACCGGGATGTCGAGCTTGGCTTGATGGTTGTCCCATCCCAGGTGCTCGCGGAAAAGGGTCTCAAAGTCAAATGACTTCAAGCATTTCCGGACAGCAACAGCATCAATTCTCATTCTGCCCCCTCGTTATTCTTGACTGTCTCCGCTTCGCGGGTCCACTCGATTAGTTTCGTGCGCAACAGTTCCTTGGACGGCAGATAGAGCTGATATGCGCGGGCGTGGATGTTGGCGTCCTTCGGAAGGGTCAGTTCGACGATAGCATCTTTCTTGGATTTGCATAGGAGCAGGCCGACGGTCGGATTTTCGTCCGGAAGTTTCACCTCCCGATCAAAGTAATTCACATACATCTGCATTTGGCCCAGATCCTGATGTGTGAGTTTCTCCAACTTGAGGTCGATAATAACGTAGCATCGGAGCAGACGGTTGTAGAAAACAAGATCCACGCAGAAATGATCCTCGTCGAAGGTGAAGCGTTTCTGGCGCGCTTCGAACAGGAAGCCTTTGCCGAGTTCGAGCAGGAAGTGTTCGAGATGGTCAATGATGGCGGTTTCGAGGTCGGACTCACTATAGCCGGACTTTTCTTCCATGCCGAGGAATTCGAGAACATACGGCTCCCGAAGAACATCTTCCGGCCTGGCGACGATCTGCCCTTCTGCGGCGAGCTTGCGGATGCCTTCCTTATCGCGGCTCAGGGCGAGTCGCTCGTAAACGGCGGTAGCTTTCTGGCGTTTGAGTTCGGAGAGTGACCAGCCTTCATTGGCGGCTTCGATTTCATAAAAGTTGCGCTCGTCATGATCTTTGATGGTGAGAAGCAAGACGTAGTGCGACCAACTCAGGGTGAACGGCGATTTTCCTGCCGGGATCCCGACAACCTGGACGGAGGGTAATTCGTCAGACGGTGTCTGGCATTTCTGCGCTGCCGTCAATTTAACAGACGGTGTCTGTTGAATTCGGGGGCTGAACTCGATGAAGAATTGCCGCATGAGTTGCAGGTTGCTCACGGAAAACCCTTTCCCGAACTCCTCCGTAAGTCGGGCGGAAAGCTCTTTTAGTAATTCCGCGCCATATTCCGCCCGCTTTACGCCCTTCTGCTCGTACTCGACAATGCGCCGACCGATCTCAAAATTGGTGAGTACCTGGAGGGTGTTAATGGTAGATGCGGCGGCATGACGGGCGGATACGATCAGCTTCCGCACTTCGGCAACCAATGAGGCCGCATCGTCACCCTTTTGTCTGATGGTGGGAGATTTCTTCTTTTTTTTGATGTCCTTTTTCTCCCTATTCATTCTTCATCCCTCCGCCTGCATCCTTGCTCCTCAGTCCCATTGAGCAGATTACTTGCGGCTCGGCTGTTTCGATATTATCAGATACGCGACAAAGACGAGCATCGGCGTGCAGCGACACGACCAGATCGGCCAGCGTTTGATTATCAATGCCGCTCTTGAGTTGCCGGTTCAAGGTGTCGGTGGCCAATTGAAACAACGGGTGTTTATACACGTCCTCTATGGCGTGGCGCAATTCCGGTATGTCGAAGAGTGAGCCTTTGACTTCTTCGGCATAGGCTTTGAGACGCTCGTACGTGCGGAACCGCGCCCCGGACGGTCGGCCGAGCTGGCCGCCGACAGATTTCTCTGTCTCCACGATCAGCCTGATACCCTTGGCAACCATCTCGTGGTGTTCCTCATGTCGCGGCAGGGCCGGTGTGTCAGGCGTACACTCAGCGGTTTTGAGGATGGTGAACTGCGACTCGGTGACGCTGTTGCCGGCCTTGTCTATCCAGGCCAAGGCATCGGTTCCTTCGGCGGTACGCAGGTAGACCAGCGCTCCTTCGGGCTGGTCGGGCTTGGGTGTGTGGGGCCGTGTCGAATAGACGACATCCGGCATGGCCGGAATGATTTTTTCGAGTTCAGGGTTCCGGTCGATGGCGTTCTTCCAAATCTGATAAGCGTAGGATGCAAGATCGACTTCAGTGTCGTCATCCCCGTCAAGGATACCGGCCTTTTCGGTAAACAGATCCCGAACGGCCTGGGCCGGGTCCTGGTCTTCAAAAAACGTTTCATCTGCGCCTACGACCTCGGCGTTTTCCTCAAGTCGCTGTCGTACGCGTGAGCGCAGTTTGATGATCCGTTCAACACCTTCGGCGGGCAGGAAGGAGTAGCAGAGAATGTTGTCGGACTTCTGGCCGATACGGTCAACACGTCCGGCCCGTTGAATCAGGCGGATGATGGCCCAGGGAAGATCGTAGTTGACGATGATCGAGCAGTCCTGGAGGTTTTGGCCTTCGCTCAAGACATCGGTTGCCAGGACGACGCGAAGCTCTTCGCCCGGAGCAACCTGGTCTCGTTTTTCGTTGCTGACAGGGCTGAATCGGTAAGCGACGGAGGTCGGGTCGTCCGTGTCGCCGGTGACACCCACTATGGCCTGCAGCCCTTTGGCCTGCAACTGGTCCGCAAGGTAATCAACCGTATCGGCAAACTGGGAAAATACGAGGACTTTTTCCGTTGGGTGCTGATGGGAGAGCAACGTAAGGAGCGCTTGGAGTTTGGCGTCACGGTTGGCGTCCCACCCTCCGGCCTTCTTCAGAACCTTCATCAGCGCCTTGGCATCCTTGCGCAGATCCTCGGCAAGATCGTCACTGAAAAGCTCCGGCTTGAGCCACTTGAACCGTCGCCGGAAATGCGCTGCGTACGTGTCGTAAACTTTCGATGCGCGCGCGCAGATATCGTCCTCGGTCATGACTTCGCGGATCGCCATCGTGGGGTCGTCCGTCGTGTTGTTGTCATCATTGCCCGACTCCGCCAAGGCTTCGTCGGACACGTCGGATGCAGGGTCCCATAGATCGGAGTCTTTGTCATTCGCGGAAGTATCGAGCAGGCCCATGTCCTGGGTGCCGATGGGAATGGGCAAGCCCTTCTTAATGGCATGCAGACAGATAAAATTACGCAAGATGTGGCGCTCCACGGAGAGGATGAAAGAGAGTCCACTGCTTTCCAGACGCTTGAACAGGTTTGTCCGACAGAAGCCCTTGAGCCGCGTGCCCGCGCGCGACAGATCGGCAAGCACTTTAGCTTCATCCGGTGTCGGCGGCTTGTGCGGCGAGGGCTTCTCATAGTTTCCCAGCCCGTATCGCGGCAACGTGAGATTGTTGACAGCTTTGACCACATGATCGGCAAAAAGGCGGGCATACTGATCATCGGGGTCTTTCTCGCTGATCTTGAACTTCACGGTCTTAGGAACACGCGTCGGGAAATATGAGCGGGTGCCGTCCGCGAACTCCAGATACTTCCGGTTGCGCTCCGGATCGAGTTGGGCATAGTTTTCCTGAATGAAGCTGCGTGTGCGGCGGACAAGGTATAGACGCATGAGATCGCGCCAGTCGTCGGTATGCTCGCTCTTTTCAAAGGCCGCGAGGGAGCGTACGGGGCACTGATGCCGGCGAATGAATTCGGTTTCGCCAAGTTCGCGAAGAAGTTTCTCCGGGCGGATGCCGATGTCCTTCTGTTCGTCAATGAAGAGTCGGAGTTGGTTCGACAGGTCGAGATAGGTCTTGTTGTAGGGCGTAGCCGACAACAGGATGACGCGGCTGTCGTTTGACGCGATGTATTCGGCGATGGCGCGATAGCGCCGACCCTCTCGGTTTCGCAGGTTGTGGCTTTCGTCAATGAGTACCAGCCGGAATCTTCGCAAGTCGGGAAGCTCCTGCTGAACGATGGTGATCGGAAGCACCTTTGCCCTCAAGCGGTACTCCTGCCGGTAATCCTCCCACATGCGGACAAGGTTCTTCGGGCAAATGATAAGCGTCTCGACGCCGTGGTCATCCTCAAAGATGCGGGCAAGCGCAGTAGCCATGAGCGTCTTGCCCAGCCCCACCACGTCACCTATCACGACACCGCCGCGCTTGTTGAGATGGTGGGCCGCGATCTGGACGGCAGCCTTCTGAAACTCGAAGAGCTTGTTGCCGAAGTCACTGGGGATGCGGAATTCCGTGAGCCCGGCACGCGCTTCCTGGGAAAGGTGATAGGCCATTTTGACATAGATGTGATAAGGTGGGATAGGTTCGGGGCGTGCCCAACTGTTGTTAATGATCTCGATGAGTTCCTGGGAGATATCGATGCAGAATTTGTCGTTCCAACGTTCCTTAAACCATTTTGCGAGCTTATCGCAGGCATCGTGGTCGAGAACATCGATGTTGAGTTCGCCTTGCTTCGAGAGGCCAGCCAAGGTGAGGTTACTGCTCCCGAGGTAGCCTATCTTCGGATTGAGCGGATCTTCCCGAAAGAGTAGATACAGCTTCGCGTGGAGAGGGTGTCGAAGGTATAGCTTAACCACAACCTTGTGCGCGGCGATCTGGGCGGCAAGACGGCGAAGTCCTGTTTCATCGGCGTTCGTGGGGATGCCAACCATTAACTGGTCGCGAAAGTCCTGGGCGAGTTTTCGCTTCTGCGCGATGGCCGTAGCCTGATCAATTTGTGCCCCCGCTTCGGCAATACTCATAGACTGCCGGAGTTGATCCTGTGGCATTTGCTGCATACCAACGAGCAGACGGCAGCAGTTGCCCTCGCCGCCGGACCAATTCTCGATGGAGTCGTGCAGTTGTCGCCATCCACGGAGGTTGAAGTAACCGACACAGAAGTCGCTGCGGTGGCAAAGCTTCAGCGTCTCCTGCAAGGCCGGCAGAAGTTTCTCGTCGATATTGTCAAAGATACGAGGCACGGTTTCTACTCCTTCCTTCTGCGAACCTAGTTATTTACTTCATTCTTTTTGAACTTCCATAAACCGCCAACCTTATGTGCAGGCATATTATGACGAATAACGACTCAAGTCACTGGCCCCGGGAAAACCGGGATCGGCCCTGTATTTAGTATTTTAATAATACCGGTAGGTTAAACCATAATGGTTTTACGTGAAATAGATTCTACCCGCAGAAAGAGGGGTTGGCAAGTGGGGAAGAGATCAGCGGTCAGAGATCAGCCCCTTTCGTTCGATGTTGATTTTGAAACCAAAATGTGTAAGCTAAGCAAGTGATAATGCGTGGTTCGCCATATCCGGATTATGGGGCAAGATTAATTACGCGTTGATCGGTTATATTGACCGAAAAACATACTCAATATCAAGTTATCAGGTCAAAACGTCCTGTCAATCAATGGTTCGGATCGAAAGGCAACTGGCATGTTAATTGCTGATTCAAGGGCTGACCCTAGCGTATAAGGAGAATTATGGGTAAAAAGAAAGAGTCAGAAAGTTATAAACTCTGGGACATAGAAGATAACGAAGGCATTACTTTCAAAGGGAAATGGGATATTACCTATCCAAAAAGCATCAAAGGAAAGGCTGCCTTTTCCCAAGATTTCAGAGATGAACTTACTTTCAGATTTAGAGGACGATCTCTTTCCGTTTTGTTTCCTTCTATTTGGCAAGATCCTGGTCCCAGGTACGGAGTACCGCAGGGAATGGAGATAAATGTTGCGATAGATGATAAGATAGAAAAAAGCATCGAAATTCGCACTTCTTCTTTGGAGATACTTGTTGCTAATAGATTAAAACCGGGGAATCATCAAATAGTAATAAGACCAAAATCCCCCAGAGATAGCTTCATAGCTATTAAGGGGTTTCGAACAGGGGATTTCTCTTTTGGCTCCATTAGTTTTCAGGTTTTTGGGGAAGAAGGGTATTTTTTCAATAATATCAGAGTCCAAGTAAAACAAAATAGAAAGATAGTTCTTAACAAAATAGCCCGCAATAGCATATCAGGAGAATGCCTCATTACCGGGCTTAAAACTGGTAGATATGATATAAATCTTAGGGCATTTGGATGGAAAACACTTAAAGTAAAAGGGGTAGATGTTTGGGAAGGTAAAGAAACAAAAATAGGCTCGTTATTTCTCCGGAGAAAAGAACGAGCAATGAGCATAGGAATTTGCGGTGTAATTAGACCTGGTAGAGGAAAGACAGTATTTGTAAGGCCTGGTGAGGAATTTAATATATTTTTCAGAGGCAAAGGTGCCGAGGGGAAGATAAATGATAATGATGCGGATATTATTGAAAGTGCTGCATTATTTACTGATTACCTTCATATACCACTCAAGATAGTTGATGTAAAAGTCAATCGTGAGCTTTATACTTATGAACATCTTGCAAGGGTAAAAATCCCCCGATCTCTACCTGAAGATTTGTATGATTTGGTTGTTGGTCTTAAACACGGGCAAGCTTTTTCTCCGCAGGCAGTAAGGATATATAAGACGTTTCCCCGAAATTTTTATATAGTGACCTTTGGCCATACTAATACATGGGACCAAGAGACAGCAGAATACCTTCATAGGAAAGCAGAGATGATTAATCTGATAAATCCTGAATTCGTGCTTATCTCTAATGAGGTCAATTGGGCCTATATTTCAGGGGCGTTAATGAACTTACGGGTTCCATATTTTATTACTGCTGGAAACCACAGCTATCCTGATTTCGAAGCGTTTTATGGCGCAAAAATTTCTATGTTTGACTACGGACCAATCCGGGGAGTCAATTTTGGCATGCCCTGGAGTTGCGACTGGAACCAGGTAAAAAGAGCTTTTTTAGATAGACCTGAAGCCACCTTTCGGATCTTAAATACATATGAATGGAATGCCCCTGTAAAGGGATTACTAGATCTTTGCAAGATTAATCTGATGCATGATGCCCATGGAAGAGGGGGCAAAAAAACGGTGGAAAGCGTGGGCAAGACGCCTACGCTATGTGTGGGAAAGGTTAATTCAGATTCCTTTCGTCTTGTCCGTATAGAGAAAAACAAGGTAATCTCTGCTGCTTATAACGGTGGAGAAGAGGCTCCTAGCCCTTTTTCCCGCGGTAGTGATTCGCCTTTAAGGATTAAATTTTCACCTGCCAATAACGGAAGACATAAAAGGGTGAAAGCCACAATAATAAATAATTTTAAAGAGTCCTTTAAAAATGCCAGAGTGCGGTTTATTATGCCCGGTGGTAGATATAAGGTTAATGGGGGATTAATCTTTCAACAATTTCATTCCAATAATAAAAGATTAACCATTGTAGATGTTAAAGTTGCAATAGGGCCCAGTAGTAAGGGAATAATATATATTTTTCCATTGCAAGGGCATAAGGATTAGGGGTAGTAGATGAATTTAGAGGGACATTTGGGGTCAAACCTTTAAATAACGATTAACAGCCCTACGTCTTCTCGTTCATTGGAAGCACCTCTCGCTGGGGAATAGAAACGGTTTCTTGACACTCCGACCGCTTTGCTTATCATCGCCGCCATGGAGACGCTTATTCAGGCAGATTCCACAGGCAGTTGGAACGGATGGCAAACTCTTGGCGCAAATCCGTCATTGCCTGTGCAAGATGTTGATTGGCGCGAGATGGCCAAGTTGCTTCAGTAATGCACCTTTCCGATCTTCAATTGAAGTGCCCGTTTGATGTTGACCATTAGTACGGCGCCCGCGACCGACAGCAGTTTGCATTCCATGTTGTCCGCCCGGCTTGTCAGGACAACGGGGGCCTTTGCGCCGACCAGGAGTCCGACCAGTCTACGGCCGGCGAAATAAACCAGCGATTTGGCGAGCATGTTGCCGGCCTCGATGTTCGGGACGAGCAGAATGTCCGCATCTCCCGCTACGGGTCCACCGATTTTCTTATGGCGGGCCGCCTCCGGCGAAAGCGCGTTGTCAAGGGCGAACGGGCCGTCAACCGTACACGCTGGAACGAACTGTTCCCGCTTCGCCATGGTGGCAAGTGCGGCGGCGTCGAGCGTGGCCGACATCGCGGGATTCACCAGCTCCACCGCAGTCAGCACCGCCACCTTGGGATTCATCACGCCGAAAATATCCGCCAGATGGACAGCGTTCATGAGGATAGCAGACTTCTGTTCGAGGGTGGGCACGATATTCATGGCTCCGTCCGTGATGAATACCAGCTTGTCCGGTTCGCGGATTTCGCCCACGAAAACATGGCTCATGATGGACTTGGTTCGCAGGCCAGCCTCCTTTTTCAGGACGGCCCTGAGAAAATCGTCCGTGTGGATGTAACCTTTCATCAGGATATCGGCCTCGCCGCGGGACACCATCTCGACGGCGTGGGCCGCGGCCCGGAGCGGGTCGGGTTCATCCAGGATCGTCGTGCCCTCCAGGGATGATCCGAGCGATCCGGCCATCTCGCGGATTTCGTGTTCGTTGCCGATCAGTACGGCTTCCGCCATGTTTTGTCTCTTTGCCTCCGTCATCGCCTGGATGACCGATGTGTCCTGGGCGACGGCGACGGCAACTTTTCGGCGCGGATGTTTTTTCGTTAGGTTCAGCAGAGTGTCGAAGTTTTTCATTGGCCCTCCTGATGCGGGTTGCACCCGCACCTTAAATGACGGATGGAAAAGGGGTCAGAAGTCCGAGAATCTTGGTGCCCCCCCCCCCCCCCGGTTTTCTTCGCGGACGATATGCGCATCCGGAGTATTTGCCACAACGCCTCCAGTTAACCATAATGATTTTGCGTGAAATAGATTCTACCTGCAGGAAGAGGGGTTGGCAAGAGGGGAATGGTTGATGGGGGATGGTTGATGGGGAGCGGTTGCTTGACACTCCGGGCCGCTTGGCTTATGATCACCCTCAACAAGGAGACGCTTATTCAGGCAGATTCCACCCTTCTTCGTCCGGCAGCCGCCGGACCGCGGGGAGCTTCACAGGCAGTTGGAACGGATGGCAAACTCTTGACGCAAATCCGGCGTTGCCTGCGCGAAATGACGAATTGTGTTTCATCCGTCTGTGGGGGGCTTGCCACGTTTACCAAGCCGGAGGCATGGCACCGTTGCTTGGCGAGATGTGTCCCTGTCTCCTGTTGAGGCGACGCAGAGCTGCTAATCGTTATTTGAAGGTTTGACCCCAAATATCTTTAGAGATCGAGCTTTTTTTGGGCTTCGCCAACGGTGCGGTACCATTTGTCGCCAATATGTTTCCAGCGTGTCACCTGCAAGACGGGTATTTTCGCGCCTTCCTGTGACTGAGCGATCGTCCGGTATGTAACCTCTGCATTCACTCGGTCTGAACTGATCCTGATGTTCTCCACGGATTGAGAGACGATCCTGAATTTTTTTGATGCCGCCGAGAACTCACGATAATACTGAGCGATCCTATCCGCTCGGGTTGGCGATGGCTCGATGAATCCTGCAAGCCTCTGCTTCGCTTCCAATTCCGGCATGGCTTGTATACGGACCAGTAGGTTGCCGAACTCTTCTGCGCGGCGACGTAATACCGCCTTGCCGTCCTTGGCGTCCTGGCCGCAGCCCGTGAGACAGCAACACAACAAGACACACCACAGGCCGCGCATGACTGCCCGGCATTCAGCTTGGCTCAAGGTGACTCTATTCATTTTACCTCCTTATGATTTTCTAACACCAAACCATTGATTGACAGGTAAATTCGCCTTGATAAATGAAGAAGTCTTAATTCTATGATAGCCACAACCGTTTAAACGTCAATGTCAGAAGTGAAGGAATTAGGGTCACCCATAAAATACTAATTAGGGTCATTTCCAATAGGATTGGGGATTGGGGTCATATCTCGACCACGCCCAACGCGTGGTCGCAACGCACCTCCTTATTCATTCCTTGCTATTGACTTTGTCCTTTAAACGGTGTATCATTTATCACGATATGATTCGTTGCAAACCTTACTTGATCGAGGCATGAACTTGGAGTTCACACCTTTTTGTTGGCGCAGATAAAATGGAGGCAGTTATGAGGATGGCATCATTATTGAAATGGTTGTGCGTTCTGGCGGGCGGTATTT
Source organism: uncultured Verrucomicrobiota bacterium (assembly GCA_964418925.1). Classification (GTDB taxonomy): domain Bacteria; phylum Verrucomicrobiota; class Kiritimatiellia; order JAAZAB01; family JAAZAB01; genus CAYQNY01. The sequence goes on along the minus strand of CAYQNY010000060.1, from coordinate 4,084 downwards.
GCATGAGCGCGTATGCTGCCGCGCCAGTGGTGAGCGGCGTGAGTGCCGCGCAACGTGCGGACACAAACCTGGTGGACATCACCTACGATGTCTCCAGCCCCAGCAATTCTCTGTCTGTAACCGTTACTGTTTCCACTAATAACGGGGTCACCTACGATCTGCCGGCCACAAGCTTCAGCGGGGCCGGATACGGGTCCGGTGTTACACCCGGAACCGGCAAGCAGATTGTGTGGGACGTCGGCGCGGACTGGTACGGGCAGTATTCCACTTCAGTCTGGTTTCGGATTACGGCGGATGACAGCGGAGTGCCCGCCGGCATGGTGCTGATTCCCGCCGGCAGTTTCACTATGGGGGATACATTCAGCGAGGGGGATAGCAATGAGTTGCCGACGCATTCGGTCTCGATCAGCGCGTTTTACATGGATAAATACGAGGTCAGCAAGGCGCTTTGGGATTTGGTCTATCAATGGGCCACGAACAATGGTTATGCCTTCAGTTATGCCGGCTCTGGCAAGGCGAGCACGCATCCTGTGCGTGCTATCAGCTGGTATGACTGCGTGAGATGGTGCAATGCGCGCAGTGAGAAGGACGGGTTGACGCCTTGCTATTATACGAGTGCGGCGCAGAGTGCGGTGTATCGTACTAATAGCACCGATATCGCCAGCGATTGCGTAAAATGGTCAACCAATGGTTACCGCTTGCCGACTGAGGCGGAGTGGGAGAAGGCGGCCAGGGGCGGGGTTGCCGGCCATCGGTTTCCATGGTCGGACGCGGACACTATCACGCACGATAGGGCAAATTACTATAGTACTAATTCATATTCCTATGATGTGAGCTCAACGCGAGGATATCACCCGACGTATAAAACGGGTGCATCTCCCTACACCAGTCCGGTGGGCGTTTTCGCGGCGAATGGGTACGGGTTGTATAGCATGGCCGGGAACGTGTTTGAATGGTGCTGGGACTGGCATGACTCGGACTGGTACAACAAGGTGGGCGCAACGCAGGCTGACACTCGCGGGCCGTCTTCGGGCGCGTCGTACCGCGTGGTCCGCAGTGGACGGTCGGGCGGGAATGCGTTCTACTGCCGGTCGGCGGATCGCTTCGGCTGCACGCCGGACTGGGGAAGCGATAATTACGGTTTCCGGTGCGCTCGAAGTCAGTAGAACGCCGGGACAGGCGTGGCGAACGCTACCTATGGGCGGCAGGATTTGTGCATTGATAAAAATCGGGCTTGTAAATCAGGAAAGGCGTGCCCTATGAAAATATTAAAACTGATTCGAGTGGCGCAATTGAGTGTTGGTTTTATTATGACAGGTTTGGTGATAATACCGCTGTCGGGATTCGCGGCGACGGGGTCTGCCGTCTATGGCCCGGTCACAATAGATACGCTCGATCCAAACCGTAACAACAACACCATCCAATTCGACGCATCAACCTACAGCGTGGATGAGCATTCTTCCGTGTATCTGAATGTAACCCGAACCGGTGAGAGTTTAGGTCCAGCCGCGATCGGCTTTGCCTCGGTTGATTATGTTATGAGCAATCAGACTGCATCTGAATGGGACTATTCTCCGTCGTGCCCATCAGGAACATTGGATTGGGCCTATAACGAGAGTGGCACCCAAACCATCTTGATCAGCCCCTATATCGATTATGATATTGAAGGCGACGAAACATTTACGGTCACCCTCACCAACGCCAGTGGGGCCAGCCTCAACTCACAGATTGTCGCGACGGTTACGATTGTGGATAATGTTACATTTGGAAGTGGAGATTCATATAGCTGTGCTGATTTCGATGGCGACGGCAAAGCCGATCCCGCCGTCATGAACAGGGCCAACAACTGGGATTTTGGCGACTGGCACATCTGGTTTTCAGGCAGCGGGTACCAATTGGGTGGACCTTACGAGCTGGAAAGATCAGGTACAGCCGTTGCTGCTGATTTTGACGGTGACGGTCTGGCTGATCCCGCGGTCGTACACGGTTACGGCTATTGGTATATCTGGATGTCCGTGTATGGATACCAGCGCTATGGACCATGTACATTCCAGGTGAGTGGAACCCCCGTTGCTGCTGACTTCGATGGTGATGCCCAGGCCGATATGGCAGTCATGTCCGCCACGGGCGACTGGTACATCTGGTTTTCGGGCAGCGAGTACCAGCAGGGTGGTCCGTACGCGCTGGGACAAACAGGTACTCCGGTTGCAGGTGATTTTGACGGAGATGGTCTGGCCGATCCCGCGGTCATGTCCGCCACGGGTGGATGGTATATCTGGATGTCCGGAAGTGGGTACCAGCAGGGCGGTCCGTACGCGTTGGGACAGACAGGTGCTCCGGTTGCAGGAGACTTTGACGGAGATGGCCTGGCTGATCCTGCCGTGGTGTCCACCACTGGCGGATGGTATGTGTGGTTTTCTGCTGGCGGATATGCCCGGGGTGGTCCCTATGCGCTTAGCGTGCAATGAGTTCGATAAGCATAATCCGGCAAGGTCGGTGCTGAGCATCACCTTTTAGCGGGGAATTAGGGTCAGCCCTTGAATTAACACTTAACATTTGCGTGCGTTGATTGGTTGGGTAGGGGGAGAGGTCAGAGAGCAGGGAGCAGAGGGACAGGATGGACCCAGCCTTCGCCCTTTGTGGCTACGGCGGGCAAGATGAAGCACTGGATGCAGAAATGAAACGTTTGGGAAAAATAATTGCAGGCGGGTTACTGTTCTTTTCTATCCTGATCGTTCTGGCCGGATGCGCGGGAAGAAAATTAACTCCTTATCCGTTTACCAACGGAGATTATCTCGAATATGAATTTATCAGGAGAGACAAGCAACATCCTCTTGGTTTGAAGACCTTTGTCCGCTACGAGGTAAGAACGCTGGCGGACGGAAAGTTTGAGCTGGTTCATATCTCGAAGCTAAGAAATCCTTCCGGGAAACAATCCGTTCGCGAAGTGCCCAATTTTGCCAGGACATATGATACTTTCGGACGTATCGTTGCCGAAGCAAAAAAAGGGGGTGCGGGAAAAAACAAAGGCAGGTTTTCAAGACTATGGCTTCCGCCGGCCAAAAGGAAGCCGGGATCAACAGTCTTGTTGGAAAATTTCTTTAAACACCGGGCAGTTGTTCAGGAACCTGTGCGTTGGGAAAACCGCGAGGTATGCGTGCTGAAAATTTATAACTACATGTATTTCTATGATATGAAAAGCGGTTTTCTCGTTGGCGAAGACGATAGTGTGGCCAAAAAGATACTTGTAGATTCGAACATAGAGGGTTTGTAGATGCTGATGGATAACCGGTTCAGGCGACGAATACCGACTGATCTGTTGCCTGACATTCCCTAGAACCGGCTATCGCGCTACGCGTTCAGAACGTGGGGGGTCAGGGTCAGCCCGTGAATCAATTAACATGTGCCCCCGTTTTCCGTTGCTTGCAGTCCAAAAGACTTCTGCGAAATAGCCGATCCGGACGGCGCCAAAGGATTGGCGCCCTCCATATTTAGGGAAAAACGTGTGTTTTCATTCATGGAGGGACGCAATTCTTTGCGTCCGCAACTATTTCGCAGAACTCTATGCAGTCCAATAAAAAGGAGGATGAATCAATGCGAACCATATTGTCGATTACATTGTCAATGGTTGTTTGCTTGGTTTGCGTTGTCGGTGGCAGTGCGAAACCTCCTCCTGCCACGGTGCGCAAGGCGCATGCCGACCGGAATAAAGATGGTCTGGTTGACAGGAAAGAGCTGCAAGTGGAGAAAAAATGGGAACATCGCCATAAGTCAAAGGTCAACACCAAATGGGAAGCAAAGAACAGGTGCAAGAGGCTTTTAATTGACTTTGTATATCCAGTCTGCTAAAATATATCAATCTTAGAGAGGTAGTTTTTTTGGCATTACCATCGAAAAGGAAGAGTCAGATGAAAACACTACGATTGGCTCTGATCCTGATTTTCTGCCTGGCCGGGTTGGCTGATAGCCGGGAATTGGCTGTAGTGGAGAGCGAAGTTGAGGACCTGCCCGGAACCCACGAAATCAAGTCGGCGGCTCCTGATCCGGCCTATGATAATTTTACCTGGACCCTGCCCAGTACGGC
>CAYQNY010000059.1:0-16723 GCA_964418925.1 uncultured Verrucomicrobiota bacterium | reverse complement strand
CTATTGACTTGCCTTCTCATAAGAGCCTTGGCGACGGCGGGAGGCGGATCCGCCTGTGGCGGACAATCATGTTGTAGCGGCGACCTCTGGTCGCCGCAAGAACGACGGCGGTCAGAGCCCGCCGCTACATAAAACAGTTGCCCCGTCTGGCGGGGCCTAATTAAATTTCGGGCTCTGATTTTTTGGATGATGCGAAAGGCTTCTGTTCCCCGAACCGGTAGGGAATATATTTTAAGGCCTCCTGGATTGTCAGCCGCGTGCTGCTGGGTCCCACCCGAATGTAAAATTCTTCCTCATATCCGCTTTGTTTGAGAAAAACCGCTTGATGGCTCCGGACGCATTGCGCGCGGAATATGGTTTTGGCGTTCACGGTTTCAAATGAGGTTTGAATGCAGGCCGAAACATCCTGACCCATGGATGATTTGACCAGGTTCCAGAAATGCAGCGCAAATTTGTCGGCGTTGGCAAACTTGTCTGCATCAATGCCTGCGACGCCGCCGGCATCCTGAACGCCGATCAGCAGGGTTCCCCCCGCCGAGTTCAGGAAGGCGGCGAGGGTCTTCAGACACGCATGCTCAATGGCCGCATCGTTGCGGCTGGCCTTAATATTCCAGCGCAGGGAGGACTTGAATTCCAAATCGAAGCTTTCGCCTTGAGTAATTAAATCTTTGATCGTTATGGGTTGGTGTTCGGCATCTGCGAAAAAACTGAGATATTCGGCGATGCCCCCAGCTTGTGCCCGTAAAAGACGGTAACTGGCTTCCGGCTGTTTCCAGTCCGGAAGCGCCGGTTTCAAGCCGAAGCCGGAAGCAATCGGCGCCGGTTCCGCCCGTGTCGAATCGTGCGGGGGTGCCCTGTGGCTTGCCAACAGTGCCAGAGCATATTCCGAGGCGGTGATCCGGCCCAGGACAAGCAAAAGCGGTAAAAGCATTCCTGATTCATGGGCAAGATCCAGGAGAACCAGTGCCGCTTTTTTTTCAGCCGGCAAGCCATGGAAAAGTTCCTGAAGCCATGCGGCAAAGCGATCCGGTGTTTGAGTCACCTGCTCGAGCGGGCCGAAGCCCCGCTCGAGCAGTAACTCATTCAGACATGTCAGGATGCTGAAGAGCGTTCCGATTGCCAGTAAACCAGTCTGGCTTGGGGCCGACGCTTTAGTTTCCGACGTGGGTGATGGGTGCTGAATGCGTTGGATGATGGGATCGGTCCGGAGTAGACTGGTCAGGTGTCGGTGAACACTGTCGGTGTCTTTTTCAATAATATCCTTTTGCAATCGAAACAGGGCGGCGGCGGACAGACGATCCCACTCCCAGGCGCGTGAGAATGACCATTCGCGGATCAAGTGCTCCAGCACGCGGGCTTGCTGGTGGGCGACGTCGTTTCCGGCGGGCGTGGTTAGAGGCTGTCCATCGTAATAAACGGTAAAATCATTCTTGCGCCGGACGACATCCAGTAGTTGGGGATTCAATGGGGCGGGGGTGTTCAATTCTGATCTCCGGTATATGATCGACTGTTTATTCGGAACAGAAAAAACTATTTTGAATATTGCGCTAATATCGCGCAATATTCAGGTTGTATACGGAATGGCCGGCGATATAGCAAGTTAAAGATTGTGACAGTGGTAATTCTGCGGGGCGGCGTCATTTTTGCGGCGGAGCCTGCCTACCCGGCAGTGTCTCGCTCAATGGTCGTGTTTTTTTGTAGGACGCAAATGGTTCGCCGTAATATCTGCGCGTCTTTAACCTGGAATGACACCAGCCTGAATTGGAATTGCCGGGTAAATAATTTTACTTGTTTCCGGATCATTTTATGATAAAGATAAAGTGATATATAAAACCGATTTAGAGTTCTATAAAATAAGAGCTTAAAGGTCCGGTTGCGGCAAAGCGCGAACGTGATTTTAGACAGGATTTATAGGATATAATTTCTGTATTTTGCAGAAATCATGGCGGCTGTATGCGAGTAGAACCGGAGCCGAAAAAGGGCTCCACCTTTTTCGGCCTGCTTTCTAACGATTCACGAGAATCATCTATGAATGATGTTCAGCAAACTCCCTATGAAGTCCTGCTGGTGGAAGACAGCGAGGATGATATCATCCTGACGGAAGAAGCCTTTAAGGAATGTGGATACGCGCTCCGCGTCCATGAAGTGGCGGACGGTGAAGCGGCCCTTCATTTTTTGCGGCATGAAGGGGAACATCATGAGGCGCCTCGTCCCCACTTGATTATCCTGGATTTGAACCTGCCGCGAAAATCCGGCTTGAGTGTGCTCAAGGAAATCAAGGCGGATAAACAACTCCAGGATATTCCGGTGGTGGTGTTATCAACATCGAATATGGACCGGGACGTGCAGGCCAGTTATCAGCATTACGCGAATTGCTATATCATCAAGCCGTCGGATGTCAGCGTGTTTTTTGATATAATTAAGCAAATGATGCGCTTCTGGTTCTCCGTCGCGGCATTGCCCCAGGAGAAATAATATGCCCCAGCAATCCATGACCATTCTGCTGGTGGAAGATAATCCGGATGATGTGGTGCTTTTCAAGGACATGATCTCAGAATTGCAGAACGACGCCCTGCGCCCGATGCTGCTTCAGATGAGCCATGTTGGGACTCTGCGGGAGGCCCGCGATTATCTTGACGGAGATCATCGTAGGGATGTTATCCTGTATGACCTGACCCTGCCGGATAGCCAGGATATGAACACGATCGACCAGCTGTCGCCTTATGCCGCTCAGATACCTGCTATCGTGCTGACCGGTCTTAGCGATGACGCCCTGGCCATCGAGGCGCTCAAACGGGGTAGCCAGGATTACCTGGTAAAAAGCGAAGTGACTCCTGTCATGCTGGCCCGCTCCATCCATTATGCCGTCGAACGATTCAAGATTCTCAAAGAGCGGGAAAAACTTATTACCGATCTTCATAAGGCCATGGATGAAATCAAGATCTTGAGCGGATTGATACCCATTTGCGCGAATTGTCAACGCATTCGGAACGATAAGGGCTATTGGGAGCAGTGGCAAGCGTATATCAGTACGCATTCGCAGGCCCAGTTCTCGCACGGTATATGCCCCCAATGCGCTAAATCAGTTTATGGTATGGATCTGACGGAACGAAAACCCGGAAAAAAGGATCCGGCAACCTTCCAACAGTCGCAACCGTAATCCAATGCGATATGCGGTTTACGACCCCCATCGCCATGGGAAAAACGGCGTGTCGGCTTGACAAAACGTTTCGGGTGGTTTATATACTCTAACCTGATCAATTCATCTGCCACTAAGGCACGAAGGCCCAAATCGTTTACTGAGAATAACCAAGGTCGTAATTTGATATTTCTGTCTTTTTTTTGTTAAATCAACCAAGTAACAATATCTTTTATTTTTGATCTTCTTCGTGTCCCCGCCTTGCGGGGCAAGTCCCGCGCGGCGCGGGATAAACTTAGTGCTTGCCCCGCGTTTCGCGGGGTTTACCACGCCATGGCGTGGCCTTGGTGGCGAATAATCCAGGCTAATGGGTTTGATATGAAACGGATGATAGTCATTATTTTTCTGCTGGGAGTGGTGGCGACCGCCGGGGTCGGTGAAGACGATTTGCCGGCGGCTCCGACGCGGCTGGCCAATGGTATGCCCATAGAAGGAACGATTCAGGAGACCAATACGGAAGGGTTGGTGATTCGGACAATGAGAGGTGTTGCTGTTTATCCGTGGAAATATCTGTCGGCTGGCACCCGCTATCGTCATGAGCGGCCATTCCTGGCGGCTCAGGAGATTGCGCGTTCCAATGCCTTACGACGGGCTAAAGCCCAAGCGGTTGCCGCCGCTAAAGCTAAAGCGGCCGCCGCCGCCAAAGCCAAGGCTGAAGCGGCCGCCAAAGCCGCGGCGAGTGTGTCGGCGCAAACCAACGTGAAAGCTAAAGCAGTATCCACGAATGCCGCAACTCAATCCGATACCACAGCCACTGCCACCAATACCGCGATCGACTAGGCGGTGTCAACCAATGTCACTGCCAGGACCGGCTCTACGAACATCACGGTAGCGGGTGTTCGTTTACATAACAATTATACGGTTCTCCGAACCGCTACGGTACCATCTGTTCCAGACCGTCCGCAACCCTGCGTAGTGTAAAACTATGGGCAGGCAGTGGTTACGTCATGAGCGTTGCCGGCGAGTAAGAACGGCTATCTAGAGCCTGTTCGAAAAGGTATTTTCACTCATGAATTTTCAATATCCAATGTCCAACAAGGAATATCCAACCTAAGATCGGAGCGCCGGCATCAGCGGCACGCGACAATACACTCCTTCTGCGCGCCTTTTCGGCGAAGTCTTATCCTTGGATATTGGAAATTGAGTGTTGGATATTGGGTATTCTTTTCGGATGGGGTCTATATATCTTGCTCCTGCCGCTGTCGCCGGGCTTCAAATAATAGAATCGTGGTGGCGGCGGCAACATTCAGGGAATCGGCCTGGCCCCGCATCGGAATGCGGATTTTCAGTTCCGCCGCACTCATCCAGAGACTGCTGAGGCCAACTTGTTCGGTGCCGACCACCAGGGCGATTCCCGGCGTCAACTCCGCCTGAGTATATTCCATGTCCGCGTGCGGCGTGGCCGCCACGATCCGGATGCCGTGGGCATGAAGCCAGTCTATCGCCTCGCGGGAAGAGGCTTCGATGACAGGTAATGCAAACAGTGTGCCGATGCTGGCCCGCACGACGTTCGGATTGTGGATATCGGTGCATTGATCACAGACGATGACGGCGTCCACGCCGACGGCATCGGCTGACCGCAGGAGTGTGCCGAGATTGCCCGGCTTTTCAATGGCTTCAGCGACGATAAGCAGCGGCGCTGGAGAGAGTTTCAGGTCCGCCAGGGTCGATCTGACGTAAGGCGCCACCGCCAACAGCCCTTCCGGCCGGTCCCGATAGGCCATTTTCCGGAAGACGGCCGGCGTGCAGCAAAAGCATTCCGCATCGGCTTCCCGACACCGGTGGATCAGCGCCGGTTCGTTATGGCCGAGAAAAAAGTCCTGGCAGTAAAACAGAAACACGGGCTGATGCTGATTGTCCAGGGCCCGCTTGATTTCACGATAGCCCTCAATGATCAGGCGCTGGCATTCGTCGCGGTGCGGTCGGCGGCGGAGTTTGACCACCTCCTTGACCCGGTCATTCTGCAGGCTGGAAATTATCAGGTCCGTGACGTTGGCCGCGGCCGGCTGGTTTTGAGGGTGATTAGGCTTTGAATTCATACGGGTAATTTGTTTTTTCCGCTTGGCGCTCTTGGACGCACTGCGCCTTTTGTCTGTTGATTAAGATAAACCATAATACATTCCGGTTGAGAGACAAGCGCGAAAAGACCGAAAACACCATTATTTTATTTGACTCACGGGATGTGAGCACCTATAGTCTGTTATCTAAGCAGCTTCCACCTGACTACGTGAGCAGCAAATTCCGGCGGCGCGGTGCCGTTCCCAGCAGAAAAGGAGGGCCACGGTCACTCGTGGTTGCCGAGCAAGTTCCTGAAAAGTCACAAAAGAAAAAGAGAAGAGAATAAAGCCTATGAATTGCGGGATTATCGTTGCCGCCGGCCGGGGAGAACGCATAGGCCCCGACGTGGATAAGGCGTTTCTAAGTCTCGGGTCCAAACCGGTACTGGTCTATTCGCTGATGGCTTTTGAAAAGTGCATCGAGATAGATGAAGTCATTCTGGTGGTCCGTAAAGAGCGGCTTGAGTCGGCCCGTTGCGCTGTCCAGATGTTCGGTTGTACCAAGGTCAGGAAAATCGTGGCCGGCGGAAATCAGCGCCAGTTGTCCGTTGCCCATGGATTGGCGGAGGTGGGGGATGATGTTGCCGTGGTGGCGGTCCATGATGGGGCTCGCCCCTGTGTTACGACCGAACTGATTGCGGCAACCATCAAATCAGCCCGGCAGTATGGGTCCGGCGTGGCGGCCGTTAAAATCACGGATACGGTCAAGGTGGCGGAGAAGGGGGGGGTAATTTCCCGGACCGTGGATCGGACGAAACTGTGGCGCGTACAGACTCCCCAGGCTTTCAAGCGGGACGTGCTGAAGAAAGCATTGGGCATGGTCCGGAAAAAGAAACTGACGGTCACTGACGAGGCATCCGCCGTGGAGTTGATCTCCCATTCGGTCCGACTGGTCCCGTCGAATGTTTCGAATCTTAAAATCACAACTCCAGATGACTTGGTACTGGCGGCGGCGGTGATGAGGCTCTAGCAATTTTTCCTGCAAAGCCAGGAAAAATAACGCCCCGCAACGGGGCGACAGACAGACGCGGATGCGCGTTTGTCATTTCTCATTCATACAACATGTTGTTGTTAACTTTTTTGTAAGAGACTAACCTGAAATAAGCTCGCTTATTTCAGGGCTAATCCGAGATTGGCGCCCCGTCAATCTCGGATCGGACAAAAGAGAGTGTATTATGAGCAGTTCTCCCATTTATGGGATTCTCAGCGATATCCATGCCAACTGGGAGGGATTGCAGGCGGTTCTCCATGATGCCCATGAGCACGGAGTGACCCATTATGTTTGCTTGGGCGATATCGTGGGCTATAATGCCAGTCCCGTCGAATGCCTGGAAAAAATCCGCGAACTTAAATGTGTCTCGGTCTGCGGCAATCATGATCATTATTGCTCTTTTGATGACGATTTAACCGGGTTCCATCCGCTGGCCGCCGATGCCGTGGACTGGACCCGCCAGCAGTTGTCGGCGGAACAACAGAAGTTTCTGGCGGACCTTAAGCTGATCCAGCGCGTGGATAATTTTACCATTGTTCACAGCACCCTCGATATGCCGGAAATGTGGGGCTATGTATTCGAAAGCCTCGAAGCCGAGGCCAGTTTCACCTATCAGACGACGACCGTCTGTTTTTACGGGCATACCCACGTGCCCCTGGCGTTTGAAAAAGGCGGCGAAATTACCGCGGGAACATACAAGCGTATCAAGATCAGCTTGGGTAAAAAATATTTTATCAATGTCGGCAGTATCGGCCAGCCGCGGGATGGCGATCCGCGGGCCAGTTATGTGATCTTTAATTTCGAGACGAAGGAGATTGAATTGCGCCGGGTGACTTATGACGTGGCCCTGGCCCAGAAAAAAATCCGGCAAGTGGGATTGCCGGAACGCCTGGCGGCTCGCCTGGCGATCGGCCGGTGAATTCCGCCTCCGGCGGGACAAGTGCTTGTGGCGCGTTGCGCGGCATTGGACGTTTGCTTCGTCTGTTCTATTAATTCAATCTGGATAGAAATTTTCCGCTAAAGGCGGATCCGCCTGCGGCGGACAAAGTCCGCTATGAATTCGCCCCGGCGAATATTTGTAGGAGCCGAACCCCTGTTCGGCGAAAGGCAAGGATCGCCGCATGGGGATGCGGCTCCTACATGACAGATAAGATAAAGTTGCCCTGAAGTATGCGCTGCGCTTTCCGCCCTTGGCGGATCCGCTATGGTGGAAACTTCAGGGCCTAATTCATGATTCCGGGAGTGTTGGGATATGACCGGGCAGAAACCGAATGATTCACCTCCATCCTTCACTGCCGGTGGACGGGAACAACGGCTGCTGAAGCTTCAACGGCTGGCAGAAGCGGGGCAGGCGGCGTTTGGCCGTGTGTTTCCGGATATCGTTCCCTTAGCGGTACTGCAGGCGGCGTTCGAAGAAGGCAAACTCGTCCGGGCCGCCGGCCGTCTTCGCACGATCAGGGATATGGGCAAAAGCATTTTTGCCGATCTCCAGGATGGGAGCGGTCGTTTTCAGACGTACGCGGGCAAATCATATACCGCTGATTTCGAGGCGGTTAAGCTTCTGGATCCCGGCGATCATATTGGTGTGGAAGGTGAGTTGTTTGTCACCCGGGCCGGCGAAAAGACCATCCGGATCCGGAAATGGACCTTGTTGAGTAAGGCCCTGAGGCCGCTCCCGGAAAAATGGCATGGTCTCCGCGATGTGGAAATCCGCTATCGCCAGCGCTATCTGGATTTAATTGCCAATCCGGAGGTGCGCGCACTGTTTCATCAGCGTAGCCGGGTGATTCGTGAAATCAGGGCTTTTCTCTGGGAGCGTGGCTTTCTGGAGGTTGAAACCCCCATGATGCAGTCCCAGCCGGGTGGCGCCGTGGCCCGCCCGTTCACGACGCATTATACAGCGTTGAGCGCCGAGATGTTTCTGCGCATTGCGCCGGAGTTGTATTTGAAACGTCTGCTGGTCGGCGGCATGGACCGTATCTTTGAGTTGAACCGGAATTTTCGCAACGAAGGCCTGTCCAAGACCCATAATCCGGAATTCACCATGCTCGAAGTGTATCAGGCTTATTCGGATTGGCAGGGGATGCGCGACCTGGCTCAGGAGTTAATCACCACGGTGGCGCAGAAGGTTTTTGGAAAGCTTCTGCTCGGTTCGGTTGAACATCCCATTGACCTGACCTTGCCCTGGAAAGAAATTACGTATCGGCGCCTGATCGAGGACAAGATGGGGGCCAACTGGTTCACCTTGGATGCCGGGACGGCCGGGAAACGGGCGGAATCGATGGGCTTGACGGTGGATTCTTCCTGGAATCACGGGCTGATCACGCACGAAATTTATGAGAAAACCATTGAACGGACGCTCCAGCAACCGACGTTCGTCACTCGATTGCCAAGGGAACTGGTGCCGCTGGCTAAGACCTGCCAGGATGATCCGTCGGTCGTGGATGTCTTTGAACTGGTCATAGGCGGCAAGGAAATCGCGCCCGGTTATTCGGAATTGAACGATCCGCTGGAACAGCGCAAGCGGCTGGAAGCGCAAGCCGGCGAGAATGCCCAGAAAGTGGACGAAGAATTTCTCCAGGCCCTGGAGCACGGTATGCCGCCGGCGGGCGGCATGGGCATCGGTATTGACCGTTTGATCATGATTTTTACCGGCGTTGAAGCAATTCGGGATGTGATTCTTTTTCCTCAACTGCGCATGAAAAGCGAGCCGTGATTACTATCTTATGCTTCCCTTCTCCCTATTCCTCGCGCTGAAATACATGAAGCCGAAACGGACGTTTTTGTCCGTTATTTCCGTCATCTCCGTGATCGGTGTCATGCTGGGTGTGGCTGTCCTGATTATTGTGTTATCCGTTATGAGCGGGTTTGATGATATGTGGCGCGATAAGATTCTCGGGTTCGATGCCCATATTACCGTTGCGCGGCGGGGAGTCATTGAGGACCCGGGGCGTCTTGCCGAGACGATCCGGACGGTGAACGGTGTTGCGGGCGTCGCGCCCTACGTCCAGGGGCTGGTGTTTGTCCAGCATGGCGGCGTTGTTCAGACTCCTCTGATGCGGGGAATTGACGTTGAGCAGGAGAAGCAGGTAAGTCGGTTGCCCCAGCATATGGTGGCCGGTCGCTTTGCGCTGGCAGAGAACGAAGTCATCATGGGTCGCGAGTTGGCCCTGCGGCTGGGTATTAATGTCGGCGACAAGCTGCTGGTGTATTCGCCGCAGAGTTTCATCTCGGGGCGGGATGAAATCAGTTTACCGGAGGAAATGAGGGTATCGGGCATATTCGAGATCGGCATGTGGGAATACGACATCGGGTTCATCCTGATGCCGCTGCCCGTGGCGCAGGAACTTTATGGCATGGACAGCGGCGTGCATGCTTTGCGGGTGATGACTCACGACCCGTATCAGGCCGGAACGATCAGCCGGCGGATTTTACGGCAACTGGCCATGGATTATCCGGACATCAGCGTGAAGACCTGGATGGACCTGAATCGCCAATTGTTTGATGCGCTTCGAGTTGAAAAAAACATGATGTTTTTCCTTCTGATTTTTATTGTGCTGGTGGCAGCGTTCGGAATTACCAATAGCCTGATTATTGTGGTGGTGCAAAAGACCAAGGAAGTGGGCCTCCTTAAGGCGCTGGGGTTTTCGTCCGGGAGCATCATGCGCGTTTTTTTCTGGCAGGGTTGGATTCAGGGGGTGGCAGGGTGTATCCTGGGGCTGGGACTGGGGGTGGTGACGCTGCATTACCGCAATACGTTCATGCGTTGGATGGCGGCCACGTTCCATATGGAATTGTTTCCCAAGGAATTGTATCATCTCAGCGAAATTCCTGCGCGCACTTCGTTGGCGGATGTCATGCTCGTGGCAGTGCTCTCGATGATTATCTGTACGCTGGCCGGCCTGCTGCCGGCTTGGCGCGCCGCGCGCCTGGATCCGGCCCAGGCGTTACGGTATGAATAGATTTTTCTTCCGAAAAATCTATGTCCATAATCAAAACAGGAATCGGTGATATGCGTGAAAGTAAAGACAACACAGTGATCCTGCGAGCCGATCACCTTAGTAAGACCTATGCCCTGGGAAAAACGGTTGTGCCGGTCTTGAAAGACCTGTGCCTGGAGGTTCGGGCGGGTGAAACTGTGGCCATTGCCGGCGCCAGCGGCGCCGGCAAAAGCACCTTGCTCCATATTCTCGGAGGATTGGATTCACCCAGCAAAGGCGCGGTGTTCTTTCAGGGACGCAACTTGTACGGCATGTCCGCGCGGAAACGCACCCAGGTGCGCGCGCGGAAAATAGGATTCGTATTCCAATTCTATCACCTGTTGCCCGAATTGGATGTGCTGGAAAATGTTATCCTGCCGACCATGCATCATGTTCCGGGTCCGATCCGGCAGAGCTGGTCGTGGCTGACGGCGGTTGGCCCTTCGCATGTTGTTACGGCCCGGTCGCGCGCCCGCACCCTGTTGGAAGCCGTGGGACTGAGTCATCGGGCTGATCACCTGCCCATGGAATTATCGGGCGGTGAACAACAGCGCGTTGCATTGGTGCGGGCGTTGATGAATCAGCCGGATCTCATCCTGGCCGACGAGCCGACCGGCAATCTTGATTCCGGGACCGGCGGCCAGGTGCTGGATTCTTTGTTTGCTCTGGCTTGTCAGGCCGGCCATACGCTCGTTGTTGTGACCCATAATCAAGCCGTAGCCCGACGCTGTTCCCGTAGCCTTGAGTTGGTTGATGGCTGCCTGGTGTAGCCGGCCGGACTGTCAATCCAGCAATTCCAATTATGGGCGCGCCGCTTGCCGGCTTGTCCGGCAGGAGCGATCGATTGTGGGGAAAACGTGTGCGTTTCCCCACAATCGCTTCACCCGCGACCACGCGTTTCGCCATGCCCATGGCTTGGTAAACGTGGCCAGCACAAGGTTTACCACGCTGGAAGCGTGGTTTACCACGCCAGAAGCGTGGTTGCGGAGGGTTTGGCGCCATAAATGAGAATTTCTGCGGCTGATCGAATCGCTATTGCATTGGACGGAGATTCGCATTATCCTATGCTTTCTTCTGTTGGCGGGTTGTGAATTTTACAGGCCGTGAATTTGCCAAGCGAGGGAGAGTGAATGTATGAAAGTGTACTTGAACGGCAAAATGGTGCCTCGGAAAGAGGCCAAAGTTTCTGTGTTTGATCATGGGTTGTTATACGGTGATGGTGTGTTCGAGGGGATTCGCGCCTACAACGGACGGGTTTTTATGCTGGAGACGCATATTGAGCGTCTGTTCCGTTCGGCGCAGGCGATTGTCCTGGACATTCCTATGACCAAGGGGGCCATGGTGCGGGCCGTTGTGGATACCTGTAAGGCCAACAAAATGATGACCGGCTATATTCGTTTGGTGATCACCCGCGGTGTCGGCACGCTGGGGCTGAACCCGTATTCCTGCCATAATCCACAGGTCATCATTATTGCCGATAAAATACAGCTGTATTCCAGGGAATTATATCACCAGGGCTTGAAGGTGGTCACGGCAGGGTCGCTCCGCAATCATTCGGAGTCGCTCTCGCCTTGCATCAAGAGCTTGAATTATCTGAATAATATTCTGGCCAAAGTGGAAGCGATCAATTCCGGGGTGGAAGAGGTGGTCATGCTCAATCCGCAGGGCAATGTCGCCGAGGCGTCCGGGGATAATATCTTTATCTTCAAGGGTAATCAATTATTGACTCCTCCGATCAGCGCCGGCGCCCTGGAAGGGATTACTCGTGCGATAGTCATGGATTTAGCTCGGCAGCGTGGTTATGAGGTGCGTGAAATAACGCTGACTCGCTATGATTTGTACACGTCAAATGAAATGTTTCTGACGGGCACGGCGGCCGAAATTATCAGTGTCGTGGATATGGATCGGCGTGTCATCGGAACCGGCAAACCCGGCCGGCGTACGCTTGAATTGACGGATGCTTTCCGTGAATTCACGGGGCGAACCGGTACGCCGATTGTCTGAAGAAATTCCAAAAACCAAATTCCAGGGAATATTTAGCATTTCAATAAAGACAAATGAAATCAAATGAATTGCTATCCGCTTGGTTCTTAATTTGTCTTAATTGATTGTGTTTCCATGGAATTTGGAGCTTGGAATTTGGAATTTTGTCGGAAAGGGGGCCTTGTGCTATGTTGTGCGAAATGTGCGGAAAAAACCAGGCGACGGCCTTTGTGACTCTCGTGGCCAATGATCAGGTGAAGAAAATGCATTTGTGCGAGGCCTGTGCTGCAGAGAGCGGGTTGGATGGGAACCATCCCATTTCCATTACGGATGTTCTTTTGGGACTGGGGGGGGAAAAGGAGATGTCCGCCGAGTTGAGTAATAAAACCTGCCCGCGGTGTCACATGCACTTTACGGATTTCAAGAAAACTTCCCGGCTGGGATGCCAAACCTGTTATGAGGCTTTTGCCGAGGAAATAGCGCCTCTCTTGGAATCCATGCACAAGGGGCAACAGCATGTCGGTAAAACGCCGGTACGTGTTCCGGCGCAACTGTCCGTGTTGAAGGCGGCGCTGGATGCCGCGGTGCAAGCTGAGAATTATGAGGAAGCCGCCCGGCTCCGCGACCAGATCCGCGATAGTTCGGGAAAACCTGTCCGTTGTCAGCCGAAAAAGCCGTTATGAAAGCATTGGATAATTTGTTGAAACAGCCGGGCGCCTGGCTGAATGTGGGTAGAGACACCGGTATCATGGTCAGCAGTCGGGTGCGCCTCGCTCGTAATATCGAGGGAGAGACGTTTCCTGGCTGGGCCGGCGAGGAGGAGTCCGTTCGGATGTGGAACGAACTGCGGCCGGTTATTGAGACACTGGCGGGTTTGTCGTCACCGCTGATTATGGAAATGGCCAAGTTAAGCCGCGTGGACTGCGACGTACTGGTGGAACGCCATCTGATGAGTCGCGATCTTTCCGGAAAAGGCCACGGCAGCGGGTTGATTCTCAAGCGCGACGAGTCCATTGCCGTGATGCTTAATGAGGAGGATCATCTGCGTATGCAGGCGATGTCGCCGGGGCTTAATGTCACGCAATGCTGGCAACAGATTAATGCCGTGGATACCGAGATCGAAAGCCGGATCACCTACGCGTTTTCGCCCCGGCTGGGATATCTAACGGCCTGTCCCACCAACGTGGGAACCGGCATGCGCGCCAGTGTCATGCTGCATTTGCCGGGGCTGGTTCTCATGAACGAGATTAACGGGATCATCAAGGGCGTGAGCAAAATCGGGCTGGCCGTGCGTGGCCTGTGGGGCGAGGGCACGGATGCGTCGGGTAATATGTTCCAGATATCCAATCAGGTGACTCTCGGAGACAAAGAGGAAGCTATCATCGGACGGTTGGAACAGATTGTCCTGGAAATTGCCGAGCATGAAAAGAATGCCCGTGGCCGCCTGCTCCAACAGCGGGAAGCCTTACTGCGGGATCATATCGGCCGGGCTTATGGTATTATGTCACATGCGTATTTGCTGAGTTCCAAGGAAACGTTGGACTTGCTTTCCGCCTTGCGCCTGGGGCTTGATCTGGGGCTGGTGACCGATTGGCCGAAATCCCTCATTGACGAGCTCTTTATCTTGATTCAGCCCGGACATCTGCAAAAATGGGCAGGTAAAACCATTGGCGCCGATAAGCGGGACTTGGCGCGTGCCCGGCTTGTCAGGGAACGGCTGGTGGAACGGAACCGGAAGACTGGCCGATCCGGGTAGGCATTGCTACGCCCGCCTACAACGCTATGCGTAGCATTGCGGGCAGGCAAAGTGTTGGAGGCGGGCCGTGCCGCTGACCGGTTAACGCATGAAACAGTTGCCCCGTCTGGCGGGGCCTAATTCAAAAACCAAAAATACGTCGTCATTGTAAGGAGCGGAACAATAATGAGTGAATTTACCCCGCGAGCGCAACAGGTTATTCGCGTGCTGGCGCAAAAAGAAGCTGAGCGGTTTAATCACCCCTACATTGGGACGGAACATTTGCTGTTGGGGCTGATTGTACTGGGAGAAGGTGTGGCCGTTAATGTGCTGGAGCGGATGGGCGTGGACCTTGAAGCCCTGCGTTTGGAAGTGGAAAAAGCCGTGGGCCAGGGGCCGGAGACCAAAACTGCCGGTGCTTTGCCCATGACGCCACGAGCCAAGAAGGTGCTGGGATTGTCCGCCAGCGAAGCCAAGGCGCTGAACCATAGTTACATTGGTACCGAACATATCCTGCTCGGTCTGCTGAGAGAAGAAGAAGGCGTCGCAGCGCGGGTGCTTAAAAATCTCAACGTTGATATGGATCACACCCGTACCGAAGTGCTCAAGGAGTTGAATCCGAATTTCGATCCGGGCGAAGATATCCCGGTGGCGGCCGGCGAAAGCGCCAAACCCAAGGCTGTCAAGACGCCGGCCTTGAACGCGTTCGGCCGGAATCTTACCGAGCTGGCCCGCCAGGGTAGTTTGGATCCGGTCATCGGGCGATCCGAAGAAATCATCCGCATTATCCAGATATTATGCCGCCGCAAGAAAAATAATCCAGTGCTTCTGGGAGAGGCCGGCGTCGGCAAGACCGCCATTGTCGAAGGGCTGGCCCAGGAAATCGTGGCCGGTGAAGTGCCGGACCTGCTGGCCGACCGGCAGGTAATTACCCTGGACATGGCCCTCATGGTGGCCGGGACAAAGTATCGCGGCCAGTTCGAGGAGCGGATCAAGGCGGTCATGGACGAGATGCGCCGCGCGAAGAACGTTATCCTGTTCATGGATGAACTCCACACGATTGTCGGCGCGGGCTCCGCGGAAGGCACCATGGATGCTTCAAATATCATCAAACCCGCTCTGTCCCGCGGCGAATTCCAGTGCATTGGTGCGACGACGTTGAACGAATACCGCAAGCATATTGAAAAGGATTCGGCCCTCGAACGGCGCTTCCAGACAGTGATCGTGGATGAACCCACGGTGGATGAAACCATCGAAATTCTTAAGGGCCTGCGGCGCCGCTACGAAGAGCACCATAAGGTGAAATTTACCGATGCGGCTCTGGCCGCCGCGGCACGGCTTTCCTATCGCTATATCACCGGACGTTATCTGCCTGACAAGGCAATTGATGTGATGGACGAAGCCGGCGCTCAGTCCCGGATTTTCATGATGACCCGGCCGGTGTCACTGAAGCGCATGGATAAAAAAATTAATGATCTGAAAACCCACAAGGACGAAGCTATCCGCAGCCAGCAGTTCGAGGAAGCCGCCAAGTGGCGCGATCAGGAGCGCGTTGAACGGGAAAAGTTTGATAAAGCAATGGGAAAATGGCGCAAAGCACAGAATAAAAAGAAGCAGTCCATCACGGAGTCCGCCATTATGGCCATCATTGCCAAGTGGACCGGCGTGCCCTTGACCATTATGGACCAAAACGAAATGACTCGTCTACTGGCCATGGAGCAGGAACTGGAGAAAACCGTCATCGGTCAGAACGAAGCGGTCAAGGCTCTGGCCAAGGCCCTGCGTCGCTCGCGGGCCGATCTCAAAGATCCGCGCCGACCCATCGGATCCTTTGTCTTTCTCGGTCCGACCGGCGTGGGGAAGACGTTGCTTGCCAAGGCGTTGGCTGAGTATATGTTCCATGACCAGGATGCCTTGATTCAGCTGGATATGTCGGAATATATGGATAAATACATGGTGTCCCGCATGGTGGGATCGCCGCCCGGTTACGTGGGTCACGAAGAGGGCGGACAGTTGACCGAAAAGGTTCGCCGCAAGCCCTATTCGGTCATCCTCTTTGACGAAGTTGATAAAGCTCATCCGGATGTCATGCATGTTCTACTGCAGATTTTAGAAGAAGGCATGCTGACCGACAGCCTGGGCCGCCGGGTGAATTTCAGGAACACGGTAGTTATCATGACGACTAATCTCGGCGCCGATGCCATTAAGAACAGCAGTGGCCTTGGGTTTGGACGGGCCACTCCGGACGCGAATTTCGAGCATTTAAAGACCCGAATGCTGGAAGAAGCCAAGCGCGTATTCCGACCTGAGATGTTGAACCGCGTGGACGATGTCATTGTGTTCCGACAGTTGACGCGTGAGGATGTCGCCCGTATTCTGGACTTGGAACTGGCCAAGGTTTTGGAACGGCTGGCGGCAAAAAATATCCGGGTCCACTTGGCCGATAAAGCCAAGGCCTTTCTCATTGAAAAGGGTTATGACGAAGCGTACGGCGCCAGGCCATTGCGCCGGGCCGTGGAAAAATATCTCCAGGATCCCCTGGCCGAAGCCTTGCTGGGCGGCCGCATCAGCGAAGAGGAAGTCGTGGATGTGGTGCTGGAAAAAGACCATTTCAATTTCGTTCAGCAGACCAAAGCTCCGGCTTGAGTGTCCTGCGTCCATGTTTCACCACGAAGCGCACGAAGGCTGTGTCATTCTCACGGCGGGAAGGCCTGCCTGCGCGAAGCCGCTTCGGCGAAGGCGGGTCGGTGACCATTCCCGCCCTAGCCTACTCCGCCG
>CAYQNY010000058.1:0-17913 GCA_964418925.1 uncultured Verrucomicrobiota bacterium | reverse complement strand
GAACAGCAGAATACGGTACCAGGGCCATTCGACGCTATTGACTTTTTGCCTGCGGGCCATGGCGATTTTCATGTTGCGGAGAATATCCGGCTGGCGGCCCAGGTATCGCTCGGCGCGTGCCAAGGCGTTAAGCGCGTCATCATAGCGCCCGGCCTGGAGCAGGGCGGTCCCCAGGTTGTAGAACAGCGGGCCGTTGCGCACGCCGGCATCGGTCAGTTTCTGGTAGGCTTGCGCGGCGCGCAGGTAATCATCCGGCGTGGCGGCGGAGTTCATGATCGCGTTGGCCTCGTTCCAGATAAAGGTCCGTTCGGAAACGTCCATGGCCATGGCCGACCATCCGGACAAAAGAAGTATGGCAAGAACTGTTACAAGCTTCGCGTGGAACGGAGAAAATTTTGGAGTGCGGGAGCGAAGCTCCCGCTTTTCCTGCCGGAAGCCGGCTTCCGGCGTACAAGGCGCAAGCTGTGCTTGCGCACTCCAAGGATGCTTAGCATTATGTTTGATTATAGCCAAAGGTCACACCGTGTCTTTCCGTGTGTAATTCAAAGCATAGGAATTTCCCGCCCGAGGCGGATCAGCCTATGGCTGACAATCCGTTGCAGTTCTTGACGCCCAGAGCGGTGTCTCGAACCACCGCTACACCTATGCGTTGTAGTGGCCGTTCGAAAGAACGGCAAAGTTGCGTCTCTGCCGCTCCATGTTTTCCGTGGGTAATTCATGCCCGGGTTTCCCGATCAATGGTTTTCAGCAAAGCGGCGAGTTGACGGCAGTCGCCGGGTAAATCATGGGTTGGGGACTGATTGGAAAAACCGGCATTGAAATAGCGTTCAAAAACCGTCCCCAGGGCCTCAATCGTGGCCGCCGCAATACCAGCTTGTTCCAGCTGTTGACAGGCGTCGCCGGGCGTTACGCCGGCTGACGGCATGTCCAACCGGTCGGCCAGGTATTGGCAAATGGCCGCCCGGATGGCCTGTCCCGCTCGGGCGGGATCGCGGCGGGCAAGGCGCTTAGCCGCATGGATTTGACGCAAGGCCTGTGACAGGGCCTGGCGTCGCCGCGCCGCCAGTTTCCATCGACTGCTGTGTTGCCGGATCAAACCGGTCAGAATAACCAGGAGATAGACAGCTGGTCCGGCGACGCCGGCCGCCAGTATCCGGGAGTCCACCAGAGTGGCGGCAGTCGCACCAGCCACGCTGGTTTGAATGCCGGCCGGCGCTTCTTTGGCAATGTCGCTTGCTTGTTTCCGTTTCTGCAGGTGGTTGGTATGTCCCATCAGTTGGGAAGCGGTGACCTCTGTTCCCTGCTTGATCCGGAGCGGAATAGGCTGGGTATGGACCGTTTTGTATTTACGGGTCAGCGTGTCATAATAAGACACGGCAATCGGCGGCAGTTCCAGCGAACCCGGATGATTGGGACGGAGTGTATAGATGTATTGGCGCCGGTCTTTCTGTTTCACCGTCTGGACGGTGTTGTCATAGACGGTGAACTGTTGCATGATATTGGTCTGGAAATTGAGTTTCGGCGGCAGCATTTTGTCGAATCTGACCTGGCCGGAAAGGGTTAGCGTCAGTTTCAGCGGGTCGCCGACATTGGCCGTGGTAGTATCCAGAGACGCCGTGGCGGATAAGTCGGTTCCCAGCGCGCCGGTAAATGATGTTGGCCGGCCTTCTTCCGGGGGCGGGACGACCCGTACCGTGCAGGCCGGGCCGACGGCGAATACGGGGATGCCCTTGGCCTGGCCCTTATCGTTCACCTTAACCGGCACGGCGCCCTTGAAGATAACCGGCCCGAACACGTAATTATGTTCGTCCCGTGGATTGAACGTCAGCGCCAGGCTGTATTCAATGTAGGACTTGCCGCCCTGTTCGACGATGCGGTGTTGCAGCATGAATTTTGCCTTTTGGTTCTGCCGGCCCATGTTCTGGAAGAAGCTGTCAAAGTTAAAGGGACTTGACGCTATCGTCATGCCGTTGATGCACAGTCCCGGCTGATTGTGGTCGGAGGCCAGGAGGTCTTGCAGGATGCGCCGGATATCGGGTGTAACCAGGCCGGTCAATCCCTCGCCGGAGAGATAGGGGGCCGTCAGGTCCGGGGGATTATTGGGGAATAAGGGCGCAATGTTGGCATAAGCGCCGTTCAAGCGCTGAATAAGAATCCGGAGGGTGATCTCAAAGGGTTCGTCAACCAGCACGGTGTCGCGGGACGATGTCACGGCAATAATTACCCGGTCCTGCTTTTCAACATCAGTAACCGTCACGGTCGGCCCTGGTTCGGTGAGCAGGTGTCCGTCCACCGACACTGATACGGGACCGACCTGCAGGCTGCCGGCAATCGTGGGCGTGATTTCATAGCTGGTGATCCGGCCGGTGAAGCCTTGCTTGGTTATCCGCCCGTTGATTATGGTGATGCTGTAATTGCTGATATCGCGACTGCCGAGCTGTCGGATGGAACAGTTCTTGATTTGGGAGAGATCCGGCGCCGTCGGCCGGCTGGAGCCGCTCACCTTGACGTCCAGAATGAAGGATTCACCGAGGTAAATCTGGCCCCGATTGATTTCTAATTTCAGCGCCAGTTCAGCCGCGGATGCGGCCGCGGCGAACGCCAAAAAACAGAAGCCGCAATATAGGGCTCTCTTTGTATAGATGAAGGCGGTCATAATAAAGTTCTTGTTACTGCACAATACGACAAACAGATCGTTTAATCAATCCAGCGGACAAAAGGGGGATATGGAGTGCGCAAGCCGAGCTTGCGCTTTGAATACCGGAAGCCATGCTTCCGGCTGTGAAAGCGGGAATATATACTCCCGCACTCCACATCAGGATCAGAACGGCTTCACCAGTCCTTTTCAACGGGCGAGGGTGGGATGTACCGGTCTTGCATGCGTTCCTTCTTGTGATCCTTTTCCCGCTGTCTGGCTTTTTCTAAAAGTGCCCGGGCCTGTTCCGGTGTCATTTCTTTGTCGGGCGGCTTTTCCTTATCCTCAGCCGCCGGTTGTGGTTTCTGTTCCTGCTCCGGCTGTTGTTTTGGCGGCGGCTGACTCTCCTCTTTCTTCTGTTCTTGTTCTTGCTGTTCTTGTTCCTGCTTCTGCTGGTCCTGATCTTTCTTATCCTGTTGATCTTGTTGTTTTTTCTGCTGATCCTGCTGTTGCTTCTGTGGATCCTTGTTCTGCTGGTTTTGTTTATTTTTGTCCTTGGGAAGTAATTTTTCGATTTCCAACAGCATTTTATAGGCGTTCTGCTGTTCAACCAGCGAATCTTTCAGATTGGATTCCGTCAGCAATTTGGATGATTGTTCCTGGCAGGCTTTGGCTTCGCTGGCCAGATTAAGGATTTGGGCGCGTTTTTCCGGCGTGATGCCTTCTTCCGGCGTTGCGTTAGTTGATCCCGCCTTCGCTGTTGCTGCGGCGGGCAAGCCCGCCTTTGCTGTCGCTGGAGGGGCGGGCTGGAGAATCTGGCTCGGCATGCCCGGCACCGGCCCGGCGGCTGGTTGAGGCTTGAGCCCTTCCGGCGGTACTGTTTGTTTAAAGCGGTCCGTGAACAGTTGGGTTAACTGAATGGCTTCTTCCTGCTGAGCCAGGATATTCCGGCTGGCCGTCTCCGTGGCCTGGGGCATGACTGCGCGCGTCATGTCCATGGCATTGGGCGGCCAGCGCATATCTTCGCGCAGGAGTGGGGGAAAGGGAGCCATGGCTTTCCATAATGTAAAAATCCCTGATTCGGCGATACTGGCGGAGGTATAGGCCCTGTTTTCCAGGTTTCTTAAATCTTCCCGGGATGCCTGCATTGTGTTACGCACGGCGTCAATGTGCCGGCTGATTTCCGCTATTTTCTGCTGTGGGCTGGCCGGGGCATTGGATGCTGACCCTGCTCCACTAAAGCCGGGCTGTTGGCCGCCAGGGCCGGGTTGGGCGGGCATGGAGGCCATGGCTTTTACCAGATTGGCCCGCAAAGGAATCAGCAAGTCTGTGTTTTGGCGCTGGCGTGCGCCCAGCGCTTCCATCATGCTGATACGGGCGGGAGTTGGATTGGTCATGGCCGGCGGCATATCCTCGATGAGTTTACGCTGGCCGGTCAGCAGTTCATCGGCGATTTTGAACGGCGGGGTCTGGCCGTATTTTTTCATCAAGGCCTGGATTTTGGCCTGTTCGCGGGATTCGGGCAGTGTCTGTACTACCGTGGCCAGGTTATTACGCGCGGATGATTGCTGTGGGTCCAGCCGCAGGGCGCGTTGGAATGCCTGGCCCGATTGTTCGAGCAAAGGGGGGCGGGCTCCGTAGTTCCGGTTTGACTCACTGCCGCTGACAGCCTGTTCCGCGGTATGGAATAAGGCACAGCCGGCATTGTAATGAGCGGCGGCGGCCGGGGATTCCTCCTGGCGGGCGACTTGGGCGAATTGTCCGGCGGCGGCCCGGTATTGACCGGCGCGATACAAAGCACAGGCGGCATTGAAGAGCATGTCGTTTTGCAGTTTTTTTATTGAACCCTGGGCGGCTTGGAGATATGTCTGGGCGGCTTCCTTGTATTTTCCCTGCCGATAGAGTCGCTGGGCAATGCGCGCGCCTTCCTTGCCCGTGGGAATATCTACGGTTGGTTTGGCTGGTACCGTGTTCGAGATTGAGGCTGTGGATACCGGTGCGTTGGATAGAGCCGCGGCAGAAATCACCGGCATGTTGGTGGCCGATGACGCAGTGCCTGCCATGACGTTGCCGGCCAGCAGGAGGGCCAGTGTGAGGCCTGGCATGTGCTTGCGCGAATCCGGTGGTGTCTGTTTCATGAACCCACCCCGCCCCGATATATCGGGGCGACCCTCTTGGGAGGGTATTTTCCCCTGATCTTGCTCCCCTCCTTGGAGGGGTGGGGGGTGGGTTGTCGCCATGTTACTGGAATGATGAAGAGCATCAATCTGGTGTTTCAGCGGCTTGCCCGGGGCGGTAGTTTTTGCCAGGCGTCCCCGGCTCAGAAACGCGACGACCAGCAGGCAGAGCAGGGCGGGACCTAAAAACCACTGGTAGCGGTCGATGTAGCGACGTTGAATGGATTCCTCAATGTCCTGGGCCGCGATTTTGCTCAGATGATCCCGGTAAAGGGTGCCGAGTTTGACGTTGGCCACGCCAACCGGCACATAGGCGCCGCCCGTGATTTCCGCGATGGATTTCAAGGTGTCATGTTTCAGACTGGTGACCACTTCTTTACCCTGGTACATCATGACGGCGTTCTTTTCCGTGGTACTGGGAATTTTCGCGCCTTTGGGATCACCCAGACCGACGGTAAAAATGACAACGCCTTTCTTTTTGGCTTCTTCCGCGGCCTGGCGCGCCTTGCCGGAAAGATCCTCGCCGTCGGAAATGAGCACAATGGCCCGGTGTGAGCCCTTATCGTTTTCAAAGACGGTCAGGGCCTTGAGAATTGCGGCGCCGATGTCAGTCTGGCCGCGGGGCGCCGATTCCACGGTTACGTTGTTCAATATTTGCTCCAGGTAGGCGTAATCCGTGGTCAACGGGCACATTTGAATTGCCCGTCCGCGGAAGGTCACCAGCGCGGCGCGGTCGCCGCGCAGTTCGCGGAGCAGGTCCTGGATATCGGTTTTGGCCCGTTGCAGGCGGCTGGGATGCACGTCCTGGGCCAGCATGGAACGGGAAACGTCGAGTAGAATAACCAGGTCGCGGCCCCGTTGGATGACCATTTCTTCCCGTAGTCCCCATTGCGGCTGGGCGGCGGCGATGATGGCCAGCAGGAATCCAGCCAGGATGCAGGCCCATTGCCAGTAAAATCGTTGCGGCTGGGGCGGAGGACAAAGCTTCTGCCGCATGACGGGTGAAAGGAAATGCTCCAGTGCCCGTGATTGGCGGTGATAGAGCATCAGCCAGATCAGCCCGAGAATAGGCACCAGCCAGAGCCCGTATAATACCCATGCGTTGGCAAATTGAAGTGTCATATTGTGATCCTACTCAGATTTTTTGGCCACCAAGGCACCAAGCCACAAAAGGATTCTTGAAAAAATTATTTTTTGTCTTCTTCGTGTCTTAGAGCCTTCGTGGCATTATGCTACATCAATCGTTTAGCCAGCATCATATTTGAACCGGCGGCGGCCATGCACAGAATCAGCCCGGCCAGCAACGGCCGCCAAAATAACTCGTTGAACTGATTATACATGTCTTGCTGAATTTTTGTTTTTTCAAGCTTGTCAATCTCAGCCAGGGCCTGCTTCAGGCCCTTGGGGTCTTTCACGTTAAAATAGTGACCGCCGGTGGTTTTGGCGATGGCTTTCAGCAAAGCTTCATCCAGGCGGACTTCCGCGTATTGGATTGTTTGGCGTCCGAAAATGTCCTGTGCCATGAACGGGGCGCGGCCATTGGATCCGACGCCAATCGTGTACACCTTGATGCCCAGCGCTTTGGCGGCTTTCATTGCCTCCTCCGGCTTGATCAGGCCGGTATTGGACTCGCCGTCGCTGAGCAATACAATGATTTTGGATTTGATATCGGCGTTTTCAAGACGGGCACAGGCCGTGGCCAGTGCGTCGCCGATGGCGGTCAGTAATTCCTCCTGGTTGGCCACCTGGCCCGCTTGCGTGAGCATGGGCTTGGGAATATTGACGCCCTTCAGGGTATGCAGCAGGGCCCCATGATCAATTGTCAGGGGAGTCCGGCTGGTGGCAAAACCTCCGAAGGTCACCAGTCCGATCAGATCGTCCCGGCGGCGCTCGATGAACTTGGCAAATGTGTTTTTGACCACGTCGAGCCGGTTCCGATAGTGATCTTTGGTCGAAAAATCCAGCGCTTGCATGGAACCGGAAACGTCCACTACCATCTGGATGGCAATGGCATTGGTTTTACGGGTTGTCAGGGAGAGCATCGTTTGCGGCCTGGCCAGGGCAATAATCATCAGCGCGGCGCCGGCCAGGTAAAGGATCGGCAGAATGGCGCGTATTGCCATCCGCCAGGTGCGTTGCGGGTGGGGCAGGCGATACGTTGGTGAAAACAGCATCGCTTGCCGGAGCCGCCGTCCATATACTGCCCAGGCGGCAACAGCCAGGGGGATGACCAGCAGGAAAAATATGGGTTGGGCGAATCTAAACATGGTTGCTCTCCTGCTGTTGGCGTTCCTGTTCGTCCGTTTCAAGGTAATCACGGGCCGTGGCTATGGTCTTGTCCACGGTGGACGCATCCGGACGAAAGACAGCGAACTTGACCAGATCCGCCGTCTGTAAAAACATTTTCAGCTTGAGCAGTACGTCGTGGCTGAAACGGGAATCCTTGGTGCTGGCGACAAGAAATTCATCGGTGGTTTGTTCGGGCGCCCGGATGGCGTGAGCCCGTTCAATGTAGCGGCGGACGATAAGTGTGATTTCAAGGTAGAATTTCTTCAACTGGTTATGGCCGATCAGGTCCAGGGCCATTAGTTCTGCCAGTTCGTGCAGTGCGCGCTCTTTGGGGGACATCCGGCGCAGTTGGATGCTCCGGTGCAGCCGCTGGGCCGCGAACCAGAGGCCGGTGAAAATGGCAGCGGCCAGAAGCGCCAGCCCGATCCAGAGCGCCACGGTTTTGAATGGCGGATATATCCGGATTGGACCCATGATATTGGCAATGGTTGGCGGCGCTTTTCCGGCGATGACCGGCGCCATCTTGAATGTAATCGGGCGGGTGGCGAACCACCCCTCAACCGGCGGTTGAGCGCTTTGATCCATGGACGTGATCGCCAGCGGGCCCAGCCGATACTCCTCGGCCAAAGTCGGTGTCAATTTAACACAATGCTCGCGGGTGATGCATCCGTCTTTCAGCACGGGCTCGCGGTCAAAGGCGCCATTGAGGATAAATCCCTGCAGACGATTCGCCAGGGGCGGCAGACGGACTTCCAGCGCGGCCGGGGCCCGGGTTTGAAAGGTCAGCAGGATATCGCGATCCAGATGCACTGCGGGTGGTTCGACCGTAATCCGCAATTCGATGGGACCGGAAGACATGTCTTCCACGCGGGGAGGCGGCGCTTTAGCCTCGGCAAGGCGGGGTGGCCGACGACAGGCGGGGAGCAGGAGACAGCCCGCGATCAGGATAGTGGTCATCCATAGGGCGTGGTTTTGGATCCTGATCTGTATAATCTTGTTCATTGGTTACTACTCACTAAAGCAGGCTATGCCCGCAACCCAATTATGAAGCGCCAGATTTTTCAACTACGAAATACGCGAAATTCGCAAAAGGGAAAGAACGTTGACGATCTGCATCTGAATATTCCTTCCTGTTTTCGTGTGTTTCGCGTATTTCGTAGTTTCTCTTCTTCTTGTTTTTCATCGCAGTTCCGAACGGTTAAGGTACTAATGCGGGCGTTGCCCGCAACCCAAATTCGAAATCCAAAGAATTTACCCGCGAAATACGCGAAATTACGCGAAATGATAAGTGTTAATATTTTTCGCAATTTTTTCGCTGTTGAGAGCGGGATAAATTGCGGAAAAGTTCTCCGCCATAGGCAGATCCGCCTCGGGCGGAAATCCGTCGAGTGATGGATCAAAAGCGCTTGCCTTCATAATTCGGACCTCATTATTCGTCAATCTGCGGTTCGCTTGCGTTTTATGTCATCCCCGTGTCGAGCGCCGCTGGCGCTGGTGAAACAGTCGGCGCACTTCGTCCACGAACGGTTTATCCGTGGACATGGCGATGGCGTCCACACCGAGCTTTCTTAACAATTTCCGGCGCGTATCTTCGTCGGCCGCGGCCCGGTCACTGAAAGCGTTCAGCAAAGCCTGTGACCCGGTATCCAGCATGAACATTGCGCCGGTTTCCGGGTCGATGATTTCCTGGAGCCCGATGTTCTCCAGTTTTAATTCGCGGGGATCGGTCACCGGGCAGGCGATAAGATCATGGCGGTGCGCGGTCACGCGCAGTTCCTTTTCATAGCCGTTGGTCATGAAGTCGGAAATCATGAATACCACGGCGCGCCGCTTCTGCACCTTGTTGAGGAATTGCAGCGCGGCGCTGATGTTTGTCGGTCGCCGGGTTTCCTCGGCCGCCAGGACTTCCCGCACCAGGCGCATGACGGCGGTCCGGCCCTTGCGGGGCGGAATGAACCGTTCGATACGGTCGGTGAATAGAATCATGCCGACCTTATCCTGGTTTTTAATCGCGGACAGGGCCAGCAGGCAGGTAAGTTCGGCGGCCACTTCGGCCTTGGAACGGGACTGGCTTCCGAAACACATGGAACCCGAGATATCCACGAGGAACATGATGGTCAGTTCCCGCTCTTCACAGAACCGCTTGACGAAGAGATGCCCCATGCGGGCGGTTACGTTCCAGTCGATGGAACGAATGTCGTCGCCCGGAACATAGTCGCGCACTTCGTCGAACTCCATGCCGCGGCCTTTGAAGACCGAGTGGTATTCTCCGGAGAGGTGTTCGTCCACCAGCTTGGTGGTGAACACCTTGATCCGGCGGACATGCTTCATCAGTTCTTTGGTATCAATGGCCATGATAAGAATTTCAGATTTTAGATTGAACCTAAATTGAGCGATTCTTGTCTTAATTGTAGTGCCGCACGGTGTGCGGCAACCGCGCCACACCCCTCCGCAGGCGGGCAGGCGTGGCGCGCTACAGTTTTGGACATAATGATTTTCTTAACCGATCCATTCTTTAATATCTCAGTAAATGTTGCATATTGTGAAAGAATCGTTTGACTTGGGTTAAAATCGCAGATTGATGGGTATTCATTCCGCAATCTGCAATCCGCATTTCGCATTCCATAATGGGTTCAGGGTACCGGAATTTCGTTCAACAGTTTGGTAATAACATCTTCACTGGTTATTTCTTCAGCTTCTGCCTCGTAGGTCAGCATGATGCGATGCCGAAGTACGTCGTACGCGATTTCCTTGACGTCCTGCGGCGTGGCATATCCGCGCCCGTGGAGCATGGCGTTGGCGCGGGACATCATGTTCAAATACAGGGTGGCCCGCGGCGATGCTCCGTATTCAATCTGATGGTCAATGGCAATATTGTAGGCGGATGGCTTGCGGGTTGCCATGACGAGATCGAGGATATAATCGCCCACTTTTTCGTCGCAATATACCTGGTCCAGGAGTTCGCGCAGGATGGTGATTTTATCGGCCGTCATGACGACATTCACCTGGGTATCGAGCTTGCGGGTGAACCGGTTCATAATCCGGCGCTCGTCGTCTTTGGACGGATAAGTCACCTTGCATTTGAGCATGAAGCGGTCAATTTGGGCTTCCGGCAGTGGATAGGTGCCTTCCTGTTCGATGGGATTTTGGGTGGCCATGACCAGGAAAGGTTCCGGCAGCGGATACGTGGTGTTGCCGATGGTGACCTGGTGCTCCTGCATGGCCTCCAGCAGGGCTGACTGTACCTTGGCCGGCGCGCGGTTAATTTCATCAGCCAGCAACAGGTTGGTGAAGACCGGGCCTTTCTTGGCCGAAAATGTGCCGCTCTTGGGATCATAGACCATGGTGCCGATCAGGTCGGCGGGCAACAGGTCGGGCGTAAAACTGATCCGCTGAAACTTCAGGCCGACGGCCTGTGCCATGGTCTTGACCGCCAGGGTTTTGGCCAGGCCGGGAACACCCTCCAGCAGGATGTGCCCGTCAGTGATCAGTACCATCAGCATACGATCCAGCAGACGTTCCTGCCCCACGATGATTTTCATGATTTCCTGACGCAGGGTGTCAACGGATTTAGCTTGCTCCTGGATTAAATTGCCGGTTTTAGTGATATTTTCATGATCCATGGTAAGACCTCCCATTAGGTTTTTATCTTGTTATAGATTCTACTTTGTAGAATCTATTCCGGTTTTTTAATCAACTCTTCGCGTTTCATGAGGAGCGGTCCAGCCCGGTAGGATTTGAGCACAAAAATCCAGGGGCTCAGTTTGGCGTTCAGCGCCTGGGTCCGACCCGCCAGGGCTTTGGTCTCGTCCCGGTTTTTTGTTTTATCGTCTGGCGCGGTCTTCTCCGTTGCCGGCGGTGCATAGGTCACGCTCACTTGCATGTAGCGATCGAAGGTGTCGTTATTCAGCGTGTTGCCGATACGCAGGGTATAGCGGCGGCCCTTGATGGTGCGGGCTTTGACAACGATGGCGCGGTCCAACCCGGTTTTCTCGGCCGTCAGGGTTGGCGCGGCCACGTCATCAAATCCAAGGTAGTGCAGACCGCCTGTCAATTGGTTGACCTTGGCGCTGTCCACGGTGCCTTCCCCCGCGCGCGCGTCTTCCAGTGTCAGCGCGTCGCCGGCCTTGGCGCGGCGCAGGATGATGGCATCACGTTCCGGCCCCGTGACCGTCATTTCCAGGATGTCATTGGCGGACACATTAATAAATTCATCGTCCAGCCAGGATTTGGCATCTTCAGTCAGGCGGCTGAGCGTTTTAGCCACGAGAAACACCTTATCTTCGCCGGTGCGAATGTATTGGCCGTCAGGATACCCTCCGATCCCCAGCATGGGATTGGCGGGCTGACCGGTGGGCGGCTGGCGCATGAACGGCTTGCCGATAAGCAGGGTGGCCAGCACCTGGTTCTTGTCGTTGGACAGCTGGAGGCGTGTGCCCGTCTTGCCGGCAAGTTCCGCCGCGACATTTGTCGCCGGCGGAAGCAGGGCGAACTGCCCCATCTGGGACTTGGTCGCCGGAATCGCCTGTCCGATCTTCAATTCGCTGAGTTCCTGGAGGACTTCGACAACCTTGTCGAACTTGGCGGGGTAATTGAATCGGCTGGTGACCTTCCAGATTCCCTGTATTTTGGCCACCGTGATATTTGTTCCGGATGACAGGATTTTAATTTTGTTCACGTCGTTGATGGGGAAGGGGGGCAGCACCCTGGCGCCGACGAGCGACGGTTGGGTGGTTGTTTGCTTATGGATGGTCCACGCGGCCCATCCCGCCAGAATGATGGCCAGCACGATGAGCATCATAAGTGTTTTCAGTTTCATTAGTATTTCCCTTTTTCAATCCCTTAACCTGATCAATGCATCTGCCTGCCCGCAGTGCTACAGCGTTGCAGGCGGGCCACTAAGGCCCGCAGGCACAAAGTATCAGAGATCAGAGCTTCAGATGTCAGTTTCTTTCTGACCCCCGCCTACTGCGGGGCAAGCCTCTGATTTATCCCGCTCAGAGCGGGATCCTCTTCCCTTTGTCTTATTGGTGTCTTGGTGGCGAAGAATCCAGGTTAATCACTCAGCCATTCAATGTATGCGGGAATTTATCATTTTTCCCTGGTTTTCCTAATAGCCTACAGCCTACAGCCTGAGCATCCTGTGGGATGCTACTACAATTGCTTATTATTTTGTCCGGCGGCGCCGATACAGGCCGAACGCCACGCCCACCAGCACCACCAGCGCCGGGATCAGCACAATGTTGATAATTTTTACGATCACACCCAGCTGCTCGATGCCTTGGCGGAGATTCTTCCGGACCTGTTTGAGCTCGCGCTGGGTCTTGATCTGCTCCTGCTTAAAGCTGTTGATTTCCCGCTCCTGCTCGGGGCTGATGATATAGCGTTGGCTTTTATCCTTCTGGGACTGCAGGACTTCCAGTCGCTGGCGAGCGGAATCCAGCTTGGCTTGGAGCGCCTGTTCCTGCAGGAGCCAGCGTTGCTGGGCCTCGCGCTGGAGCGCTTGCACGCGGTCGAACGGCCGCTCGAACCGGCCGCGGGAACGAATCCTGGCCAGGTCGGTACTGCCGGTCAGTTGTTCCAAGGCATTGAAAAATAAATTCACGTTGTCGTTCATGGGTTGGAACATACGATTGCCTAATAAGTTGAGTTCCTGAACCGCGAACTGGTCAAAAAGCATATCCACATCGCCGACGATAATAACGGTCGTTGGCTTGGCGCTTGTCTTGAGGCTGGCGACCGGTGCGGGTTCTTTTTCCGCATCCTTATCCTTGTCAGCTGGTTGGGAAACCGTTTCCGGCTTACCGTCGGGAAAGGCTGTCTCAAACCGGCCGTGCAGGCGGATGGCCAGGTTCATCCGTTGCATTCCGGGCTTGAAATCGCGCCGGATGACTTCCGAGTCCAGCCGGGCCATCATGCGGTTGACCAACTCGGATTGGGCGGATGAAACCAGCAGGGACCCAACGCTCAGGCCGCTGGTACCGTTGCCGATGAATACACCGGCGCAGGGGAGAACCAGGGTTTCCAGGTTGGCGGTAATTACGTCCCTGCCGTCAATGTTGATTTTTCTCAAGGTCAGGAACATCGGGCTGTCATCCACGGTGTTTTGACCCTGGCGGACGAGGGTGCTTGCCTCCAGGTCGGCCAGGACTTTATCAGATTCATAGGTGATGCCCCAGGCGTCGGTCAGTTTACCGAGATCCGAGAACAATGCCGGCGCGCCCGGGCCCATCATCGTGGCTTGGTCCTGTAAGGCGGCCTCGGCAATGCACAGGGGATCAATAAACGCCAGCAGGCGCCCACCCCGAAGAATGAACTGGTCAATCGCGAATTGTGACGGTGCACTCAGATTTTTGGGATGTACCATGACCAACGCGTCAATGTCGGCGTCAATCTTGTCGGTGTCCATGGCAATCTGGCGGAGATCATAATCCTTGGCCAGATTCTGGAAGGTGACCCAGGGCGGCTGGTTTTTTGGGCGCGGCTGGCCCGGTATGGCATAGGGGAAACTCTGCACGCCCATGACCGGCAGACTGCTCATGACACCTATCACCGGCTTGCGCGGATTTACCACCCGGGCGATCAGCCTGGTAATATTGTATTCAAGCAGTTCTTCCATCCGGGGATCAATGAACGGAATAGCGATATGGGTGTCGCCCTGGACGGCGACAAGGCCGAGATACAGCGTGGCGTCGCCGGCGCCGATGAGACTCAGGTTCTGGCCGGACAAGCCGTAGCGCCCGGCCCATTCTTCGGCGTCGGAATCCGGTTGCGGATCGTAAGTTTCAATAGTGATTTTACCGTTTGATGCCAGTTGGTATTCCTTTAACAGGTCAGCCACCTGACGGGCAAAATTCTTGAAGGGAATGGGAACATGCCGTGAACGTTCCGAGGAGAAGAATTTGAGTGTGACCGGTTTATCCAGATGCTTCAAAATATTGCGTGTGCCCTCCGAAAGCGTGAATATCTTGTCCTCGGTCAGGTCGGCGCGTATACGCACGGTGCTCAGGATGATGTTGGCGGCGATGATAATCGCCAGCAGGATGATGATTCCGGCAATACTGCCGCCGAATATCCAGAATCGTCCAGCCTTCGCAGCGGCTTCGGCGGAGTAGGCTTGGGAAGAGATCGCGCTCATATGATGTGTTTCCTTATCTTTGATTTTTCCGGCGTCAGATATATATGTTTTGCGACGATATTTTTCGTGTTGTACCCGGCCTGGCCGGGCTGGTACGGAAAAATCAGATGTTACATACAATTATTTTTTTACCTGTTAACGCGGCGTGAACCGTAATCCGTCGATTTTTTTTACCGTTGTCTCGAATATTCTATCAATGCAGATGCACCCCGTGCCGCGTTAAGCCGACTTCTGGTTTTTCAGTACTAAATTCGTGCCGAACAGCATGAAAATAATGACGCTCAGGTAATACGCAAAATCACGGAGATCCAGCACCCCTTTCTGGAAGGACTCATAATGGGGCATGAAACTGAATGCCGCCACGCCCCGTATGAGCCAGCTTGGCGCCCAGCGCACCATGAGATCGGTGACCGGCGGCCAGCCGGCCAGAAGCAGGAAAAGGCAAATCACCACTGCCAGCACGAAGCTGATCACCTGGTTACGCGTGAACGCCGAGGTCAGCATGCCGACGGAGAGATAGGCGCCTGCCAGGAGGATACTGCCGATGTACCCGCCAATAATACCCCCACGGTCCGGAGCGCCGAGATAAACCGTCGTCAGCACGATCGGAAAGGTGAGAAAAATCGCCAGCGCCAGGAATACCCAGCCGGCGATGAATTTGCCCAGAATGGCCTGGGTCATCGTGATGGGAAGCGTTAACAGAGTTTCAATGGTGCCCGAACGGCGTTCTTCCGCCCAGAGTCGCATGGCGGCTGCCGGCACCAGAATGAGGAATATCCAAGGATGCCAGAAAAAGAACGGCCGCAAATCAGCCTGCCCTGCCTCGTAAAAGCGCGAGACAAAAAAGGTCAGAAATCCGATCAGCATTAAAAATGCGACCATAAACACATAGGCTACCGGCGACTCAAAATAGGACACCAGCTCCCTTTTGGTGATGGCTGTAATATTACGAATAGAGTCCATGCAGTATTCTCCCCTGAAGCTAAAGTCTAATAATTTACATATAACGTTTATAACCAATAATTAACATAATAAAACACAAGCATCATCGTATCTGAAATCATTTTTACTACGAAATGCGCGAAATGCGCGAAAGTGCTTGATTAACGAACCGCTCGTGTTCAAGTTTCGGGTAATGGCCAAAGTTAACCAATAGACACAACTGTTTGTCCGTTGCTTTGAGATAGTTGATCGCTTGAGCGCGGTGCTCGTCCGCCAACTGCTTTACAGCCTTGATCTCAACAATGATCTCATCAATGCAAAGGAAATCCGGTTCGTAGGTCTGTTTTAGATGTCTGCCCTTATAATCAAGTCTAAGGCGCGGTTTCTCGATAAAGGAAAGGCCTTGATCTATGAATTCCAGGGCAAGACATTCCTGGTAAACGGCCTCCAGAAAACCGTTTCCTTTCTCTTTATACACCTCAAAACAGGCCCCGATGATCTTGTAGCTTTCGTTTTTAAACAGTATCTTAGCTTCCATTTTCGCGCCTTTTGCGTATTTCGTAGTTCCCTCTTTCCCATCCATCATAGCCTCCTCTCCTGTAGTTACGCCTCATCTACAATTGAGCTTCAATCCATTTCCACCGTAGGCGGATCTGCTTGCCTGGGCGTAGCCTTCGGCGAAGCCTCGGCCTATGGCATAAAAATCCCGCCCCGCCGCGGGGCGGGCAAACTTGCGCCTTAGTTAACGGCGGTATTACGCGCCTGAGTCAGGTTCCGGAAGACGTCGTCCAAACGGCCGGCGAGGGTTTTAAACCCCGTGATTGGCCAGGTGCTGTTGGCTTTAACCAGTCCCATCACGTCCGGGAACAGCCGTTTTGGATCGCGTGGGTAGATCGTCACGCGATGATCCTCTGTTTCCACCTTGGTCGCCGAAGTCAACTGTCTCAGCTTGGGAATCAGGTCGCCGGGCATCGACGCAAGCGTCAGTTCGATGGCGCCGAAAGTTCGGCTCTTGGTTTTTAATTCATCCGGGGACCCGTTGGCGGCGATCGCGCCGTGGCAGATGATAATGGCGCGCGTGCAGATCGCGTCCACTTCTTCCAGGATGTGCGTGGAAATGACAATGGCTTTCCGGGCCGTCATATCCCTGATCATGGTGCGCACGATATGTTTCTGGTTGGGGTCCAGACCGTCGGTGGGCTCGTCCATAATGAGGATCGGCGGATCGTGAATCAGCGCCTGGGCAAAGCATGTGCGTTGCCGGTATCCTTTGGATAAGGTGCCAATCGTCTGATGTTGGACCGACTCAAGCCGGCATAACTCGATGGTCCGGCCAACGCGGGCCTGACGTTCCCGTCCGGCATAGCCGCGGATTTCGGCAATGAAAGCCAGGTAGTTCCAGACGGTCATGTCGGAATAAATGGGCGCGTTTTCCGGCAGGTAGCCGATTTGCTTCTTGGCTGGGACGGGTTCCCGGACGATATCATGTCCGGCGATTACGGCCGTACCCGACGTGGGCGGCAAAAAGCCGGTGATCATGCGCATCGTGGTGGTTTTGCCGGCGCCATTGGGCCCCATGAATCCCAGCACCTCCCCCTTTTCCACGTTAAAGGAAATATCGTTGACCGCTTGAATGGGGCCAAACGTTTTCCGCAGGTGACTGACTTTCAGCATACGTAATTTCCTCCATTCAGTAACTGCTCATAATTTCTGCAAAACGCAGAAATCATTATTTATATTATTTTGATCGGTTTGACAACAGGTTCCTGTTCAGCGCCTTTCGGAATTTCAATGCGCAGGATGCCGTTCTGGTAGGTGGCCTGTGCTGTGGCGGCGTCCACCGGACCGGGCAACAGTATCCGGGTTTCCGTGTGTTCCTGGCGTGAGTATGTGCCGGTACTGTTAAGGCCGGTATGACCGGGTAGCCGGCGCGTGTTCTGATTGACGACAATACTGAGTAAACGTCCCTGCAGACTAATGGCGATTGCCGTGGGATCAAGACCGGGTAGATTCACCTTGATCAGGTAATTGCTGCCCTGTTCGTCAACGTGCATTGAAGACGAAATATCGCTGGTGTTCCAGACTTGTTCCATCCGGTCCGGCAGGTTGAATATATCCACCTCATTGAATGCCGTGCTTTCAAAAACCCTGTTAATCTCCTGCTGAAGCTGAAACAAGTGATCCCTTGCAGATGTGGCGGGCGGATGGAGTCCGAACGCGTCAGGAAAGGCCGGAGCGATGAATGCTCCGGAATCCGAGAGAGCTGAAAACAATTGGTCAATCTGGTGGTGGATTGCTGCAATATCTTGCGCCGATTCCCATAATACCATTCGGTCATCACTGGATATTTGATGGTCACTGGGATTTATCGTCGGCAGCCATCGGTTGGGAATGAGTTTTCGCCACCAGCCTGGCTTGCCTGTCGGCGTAACTTGCCCGGATGCCGACCGATCGCCGGCAGGGGCATGTTGCCTGGCTAGGATAATACCGCCTTCGATGAGTATAATTCCGCTCAGGAGAATAATGAGCCCGATCAGCCACAAGTTCATGCGATTTCGCGGTTGGAGTTTATTGTTCATATTGCCGATGTTGATTTGACCTTAACTTGATACATGTGATTTTAAAAAACATTGTAATTACACAGGTATTCAGAATTCAGGAGTCAGAATTCAGAATAGTAACCATTTAGCCATCCGAAGACGACTATTTTAAAAAATTTACTTACACCGCTT
>CAYQNY010000057.1:0-17961 GCA_964418925.1 uncultured Verrucomicrobiota bacterium | reverse complement strand
GCTGATTATGCGGTCATTATGGAGTGCGCAAGCATAGCTTGCGCTTTGCCGGCCGGAAGCATGGCTTCCGGCGTTAAAAGCGGGAGCTTTGGCTCCCGCACTCCAAAGCGTGATCATAGGCATCCATGATTTATACCATCGCCAGTAATTTACGATACACGGCATCTACCGGCAGGCGGACCAGGCCCTCCGACGTCGGCGGCTGACTGCGAAGAATGAACACGCGACAACCGCGCGGGCCCCAGATCGCCGGATCGGTCGGACCGAACAAGGCCAGGGTCGGTATTCCCATTGC
Source organism: uncultured Verrucomicrobiota bacterium (assembly GCA_964418925.1). Taxonomy (GTDB): domain Bacteria; phylum Verrucomicrobiota; class Kiritimatiellia; order JAAZAB01; family JAAZAB01; genus CAYQNY01. The sequence continues at coordinate 17,666 of CAYQNY010000057.1, read as the reverse complement.
CGCCGCCAGATGCGTGATGCCCGAATCATTGCCCACGTATCCCCGGCACTGGCTCAAGATAGCGGCTGTTTCCAGCAGGGACCTCCCTGACAACACCGGCACGGCGCCGGCCAGGCCTGCCTTCGCCGGAGCGCTTCGCGCAGGCAGGCCCGCTTCCAGGGAACCAACGATGGCTGTATCGGCCTCGCCCGCAATCCACAGGGGACAGCCCAGGCGTGTTTTCCGAATCTGTTCCACCAATGCCGCAAACGATGATAAGGGCCAGTTTTTTCGGGGACTGCCACTGCCCGGATGAATCGCGATGACACGGTTTTTAAGCCCCATGGATTTTAATCTGGCTTTAGCGCCGGCTTGAAGATCGGCAGGTAAATCCAGCCGGACAGGCGGCGAGGCCCCCGACGAATAAAGAATATCCAGTCCTGAAGACGGACGCGACCACGCGAAACGCGTGGTTCCGCCTTGGCGGATCTGCCAAGGGCATGAAAACAAAGCTTGTCCCGCATTGGGCGGGACGCGTCCCTCCACTCGTGGCGCGTGGCGAGCCATGGTTACAGCAAACGCTGGGTCAATAAGATGGAGGGCCACGCTCTGTCGTGGCCGGCCGGAAAATTCCCCGGCAGTATAGGAATCAGCGCATTTCAACCCGAGCGGATCCAAGCCACGCAGGAAATGATCCGCGGCATGGCCCGAGGGCACCAGCGGGGATATACTGATAACACGTCGGGCGCCGGCCCGAATCCAATTGGACCGCAAGGCGCCATCGGGATCATGCAGAAATGAAATGACCAGGTCAAACGAACGCAGAAAATCAGATTCCTGCGGCGGCAGGGGACGTTCCGGAACAAAGTAAGCGCTGAACCGGGCGGTATCCACGGAAAACACGCGGTTGATTAACCCGGCAACCTGGGCCAGTGCAGCGATATGCGGATATCCCACCAAGGTCAGATCAGCCTTAGGCCAGGCGTGGCGCACAGCCCGGAATGTCGGCAACGTCAGGATAAAATCACCGATGGCGCCGCCCCTGAAAACGAGAATACGCATAAATTCTACCCCGTAGAATTTATTACCAATACACGAACCACCCCAGCAGTATCATACCCAGGCCTACGACTGAGCCAACGGCACCCACCATACGACAGGTATTCGGCTTGGCCATCCAGGGCGCAGTCATTTTCCTGAACATATAGGGACTCCAGACCAGGATCATGCCCAGAACCACCAACACATAGGCGAAGATCGTCAGCACCCAGCGGGTGTTGGATGGATAGACAAAAGCCGCCTCGAGAATCAGCACCGGAATCAGGAGAAAAATGCCTCCCAAGGCCCGCGCCGCCAGCAATTCATCCACAAACATGATTATCAGCACGTATGCCACGGGCGAGAGAACGCACAGCAACAGCCGATATCGTTCCAACCAGGCGATCTGAGAATTCCATACCAGGTAGGTTACCCAGCCGACCGCTATGGCCGTCAGGACGCGGCCGACCCATCTATGTCGGGGAAAACCAGCCAGGCAAACCCCGGCTTTGGCCGGGAAAAGGCATAAGAACAGATGCCAGCCGAGCATCAAAACACCCAGGACCAGGGTTATGGCGAATAATGTATTCATCGATTAGACCCTTTCAGATAGTCATACACATTTTAGTGTATATCTTTGTGGTGGGTTGCGACCCACCAAGCGATGAAGAAGGTCAAAAGTTACAGATCGAAAGTTAAAACCTTTGACTTGCGACTTTCGACCTGCGACTTTCATTGGTTTTCACGCTTCCATATAATGTCTGAATTTTCGCCTGATTGATGCACACGGCAATCATATCCCCACGCCGCACACCGGGCGTCGTTTCCATCAACACGATTTTATTGGTGCGGGTCCGTCCCGTCCAGCGCGCCGCATTGCGACGGCTTTTCCCCTCGACCAGGACCTCCATCTCGCGCCCCACCAGCGCCTGATTCAAGGCCAGACAGCACCGGTTCTGATCATCCAGAAGCACATGGTTGCGCCGCAATTTTTCATCTTCCGGCACATTATCCGGCCACCGGGCGGCGGGGGTATCCGGGCGCGGATTGTATTTGAAAACAAAGGCATTATCAAATCCTATTTCCGTTATCATGGCGCGCGTCATTTCAAAATCATCCAGCGTTTCGTCCGGAAATCCCACGATAATATCAGTGGTGATGGCCACGCCGGGCAGTACCGCGCGCAATCGTCGCACGGCGTCCCGGTAGTCCGCCGTTGAATAACCGCGATACATCCGGCTGAGAATCCGATCCGATCCGGATTGCACCGGCAGATGGAGATGCTCGCACACCGAGGGGAGCTCAGTCATGGCCCGGATCAATTCAGGGGTACAGCCGGACGGATGGCTGGACGTAAAGCGGATTCGTTGCAGACCCGGGATCTCCTGTAACGCTTCCAACAATCGCGGGAGGGGTTCGGTAAACCCGCGTGGGGACCGGTAGCCGGCCGCCCAGACCTGATTGGCGCGGCCATACGACATGATACTCTGCCCCAGGAGCGTGACTTCCTTTACGCCGTCTCGAACCAGCTGTTTTATTTCCTCGATAATATCTGCCGCCGGCCGGCTCCACTCCGCGCCGCGGACTCGCGGTACCACGCAATAGGCACAGCGCCGGTTACACCCGCAAAGGATGCTGACATACGCCTTCACCTGCCCGGCTGCATGCGCATCCTGATCCTCACGCCCGCCGGTCTCCGCAATATCAATGACCGGCCGCCGGCCGGTCATGACAATATCCAGAATATCGGGCACGCGAGCCAGTTGGTAGGTTCCTACCGCAAAATCCAGGCCCCGCACCTGGCGCAGGATGTCATGCCCCAGCCGCTGGACCATACAGCCCACCGCGCCGACAATCCGATCCGGACAATCCTTTTTGGACGCGACTAACAGCCGCAGTTTTCCCAGAGCCTTATGCTCCGCCCGCTCCCGGACACTGCAGGTATTGACAATAATGATATCGGCCTCGGATTCCCGCCGCGTCAGAACAAATCCCCGGCGGCAGAGAAACACCGCAACCCGTTCGCTGTCCCGCTCGTTCATCTGGCAGCCGTACGTTATAATGCAGATTTTCATTTAACTCCCTGCGGGCGAACTGCCTTCAAAATATGGAGTGCGGCAGCCCGCCTACAACGCTATGCGTAGCATTGCGGGCAGGTCATACTGCCGTTTTGGGCCGCGAAGCGCCGGCCCGGCCTCCCGCCGTCGCGAAGCCCGTGCTATGGCGGGCGTAGGACGGTCGTAGCCGCTACTACGGCGGAGCAGGCCTGCGCGGAAGAAAAGCGCAAGCGCGGGCTTGCGCACTCCATATCCTTAATCAAACATCAAAAACACTTCCTTGGGAATATGAACCGGCCGCCAGCGGGGCGAATCCAAGGTTCCACCCAGATGGAACTCCAGCATCTTACTCACCGGATGGGTCACAAAACGAAACACATCCGCCGCCAGGGTATGCTTGCGCAACAGCTTGACTTGAACCGTGAAATCCAGTGTTCCATCCAGATAATAATCACCCTGCCCCACCAGGCTGAAAATATCGCCTTCAATCAGGATTTCATCCGAATGAATCTTGCCATCCGCGATCACAAACGACGCCTGAACATCCGTCTGACGCAACAATACGCTCATGCCGGGAATGACTCTGGTTAAAAAATCGGATAGGCCGCCAAACAGTGGAATCTGAAAAATACGTCCTTCGGTAACATTCATCCATCCTGCTCCGCGAGCCGTCCGCCCCTGGCCGTCACCGACAAAGCCTTCCAAGGCAACATGCGCGGCCAATTTTCCCTCATATACTTCCAACTGCGTATCCACTCGTGGCCACGCGGAACGCGTGGCAAGCGCGCTTGTCCCGCGCCGCGCAGGACGGCAAGTCTGCAGAGCTTTCACCATTTTGTTGAAATCAATATCCCGGACGGTCGCGTCAACTTCATAGCGCGTATTGGCAACCCCTCGGACCGGATACACCGAGGCCCGGGCATCAAATTGACCATTATAGATGGTGCCAAAAATATCCGTGATCTCGGTATGATCTCCCAGTAAACGCAGACTAATCGAGCACGTATCGGCCATGAACATACGCCAACTCACACGCCGGGCAGTAACATCCAGTTCCATATCATCCTGCAATGTACCCGCGAAATTGATTGTTCCCCTGGCAACACCCCGGGCCGGACCTTCAAAGAGAAATGATCGAACCACATGATCAATAAACGGGGTCAGCATGCGACTCAACGCGTAAGGCGCCATGGTTGATTCCGCATCAAAGCTCACCGTTTGCGCCCCTACGTCAACAACCACCCCCCCCTGGGCTAGGCCCTCAGGCCGAATAATCTGCAGGGGCGCCAGGGTCACACTGCTGTTCGTTCCCCTCATGGACACCGCGACCGATGTCTGCATCTCCGCTAACCGCACTCCGAAATAGGACATATCATGAGACTGCACCTGACCATCCAGGTTAAAATGCCATTCCGGATTCCATCTTCCCCTGAATACGGCGGCAATCACCGGCGGTTCCCGGTTAAATTGACAGTCTTCCAATATCCAGGCACTGGACGGACACTGTTGCCGCAGTAGAAGCTTCAGTGTCTGCGGGTGAATTTCCGATTCGACCTGACCTATAAACTCGGTCGATGCCCAGTCATAGCTGCCGGCTATATGCAATGGCCCTTTGTCCGCGCCGCGTCCCACCCAGGCCTCCATACGTTCAACATTCAGCGCCTGCTCATCACACTGGAACCGGCAGAATGCCTGTTCAACCCAAACCCCCTGGACATTGCTGTTTTTAATTTCCAGAAACCCTTTCGCCATCATGCTACGAAGGTCGATCCTGGCCCGCCAGGCGCCCACACTGGATGACCCCACATGCGTGTTCCGGGAATTCATTTCTACGTGGAGAACCAGGTTGTGGATATCGGAAGGATCAACCCAGAACACAACATCCGTATCCACGGCATTGCTCAGGCGCACCGCCTGACACATCTGCAAAATATCCAACACCACTGGTGGCATATCGCACTGAGGCTTGACACCAAGCGCGTGGCGAGCCGACGGACTGACATGAGTCTCGCCTTTTCCGACAGCGGCCAATGACAGCTCGGCGGCAGGCAGAGCCAACGTGCCTCGCCCCGTCAGATGGATTGCGGACAAACGGGCTGAAAATTCTTCCACGCGCATGCCGAACGGCTGATCCCATCGCACCTGGGCCTGTAATTGATTAAAGGTCAGCATCCGGGGGCAGGCGTTGGAGACCCATCCCCCGGTTTCAGCGCCGATCATAAGCCGGAATATACCATTTTTGATTTTGGCGCCCGCAATCCCGAATTCGCCCTTCAACCAGCCCGGCGGATCATATTGCAGGACGATTTTATCCGCTTCAAACACCGGGTCACCGATATCCCCCTTGCGGTGATAGCGAACGCGGGTGGCAATGACGCCTTCGAACACACCCAGTTTGATCTTATCCAGGCTCAACACCATGCCGCTGAACTGAAGCTGGCGTTCGATATTCCGCGTCAGGGGTTCGGGCAACCCATGGAGGCTGAGATAGAGTACGACCAACAGAATGATCAGCACGATGATCAGCAATCCGTATTTGACAATCCGGAACACAGCACCTCATTAGATTTTTCCGTTCCGGCCCAGCCGGATCGGGTGCAACACAAAATAATATCTGCACAAAACGCTTCGACCTTACGCCGGAAAAATCTACCGGACCAAATCCCGAATCATCGCGTCCGTCAACGTTTTTTCAAGAACAAACACCATATCCTGGCCCTGGAACATGGCATAGACCCCGAGATCCTCCGAAGATTCTCCGAACAGGAGCGTTTTCCGAATTCCTTCTTTACCGCTGAGGCTGAATGTCAGCGAGGTCTGGGCTTCCTTGAGACCAAAGACAGCCAGATCCTTGATATCACTGCGTTCAAATCGCAGGACCCTTAAATCAGCCGCCTTAGTCAAGAGATTGGTGACCACGTCCATATTCGCTGCACCCGTGGACGGCAAAACCGGTTTCCATGCACCTGCTCCGGAACGTTCCACAGCCTGCTTTTTTCCATCTTTTTTCAACGTGATTTTTCGAATGGCGGACGGCGACAGGGAGAGGACCGTGTAATCCCGATAGCTGAGCGGATCCAGGGAAATCGTTGACGATGACGAGGCCGATATCCGATAGATCAACGGCTCATCCTCAAACCGGGCCAGGACATATTCCTTGCCTGACTGGGGCGAACTCAGCAGGAGCACGCGATTCAGTTTTTCAACCGGACCCATGGCCGCTTGATCCACGCCCTGTGTCAGCGTCCCCGCAGCGGGCCATGCTTCAGCCACCTGGATGATACGGGCCGGATGATCCCATCCCATTGCCACCACATTGGTGTCAGCAATCACCTGATCCACGCGCAGCGTGTTCAAGCGGCTGATGAGATCCGCCACCATGCGATTATCCGTTTTACATTGCTTCGGTTCCACGATCTGCCACCCCTCATCGCCGCTTTTTCGGAATTCCAAAACTCGCTCCCCCTCCTCGATGCGAATCAGGGCCATTTTTTCCGGCGCCATGAAATACAGCCGCGGATCGCGGAGATCGGCCGTTGTCGTCAACAAGGCATCCGCACAATCCCGATTAACCGTAAATACCGAACTGGACTCGCGGCGACCGGCATAAATAACATGCCCCTGTTCATCAGCTTTTTTTCCAAACATCAATTTATCAACGGCCTGCCCGCCTTCCTGCCACACTCCGATTTGCAAAACGGCATCATCTTCATTGAGCCCATAGGCGACCGGATCAGCCATGGTTTCCGACACAAACTGCCTAATTGTTATGGCAAATAACTGTTTCAGCAGGCGGGACACTTTAATCCAATCCACCCGGGCGATAATGGGTTTGTACATTATCCATTCATTCCCCTCCTTAACCAGCTGAATCAGGGGTCCACCCATCCGCTTGATTTCCAGACGCCGCACCAAGGATGCCGAGCCTCGTATCAAGCGAGTATCGCGGATATCCTCGACACGACGGGGAATAATATTCAGAAGATTCGTGGACGTGGCCACGACTGCGTCGCCATGATTGATCTGCACATAAACGGCATTTTTCAGCGGCGAATCATTGCCAATCGCCAGCAGGTGACGCTTATCCGCGTCCCCCAGCACCATCCGCGCCCGGGGCTTACTCAACCCATAATCATTCAGCGTCAGGCCCCGGGCCTGACGCTGGGCCGAGGTGATGGTTTCCCCCTTGGGCAGCAGCTCAATTCCAGCCAGAATACGGTTAATCCTGCTGGAATCAGCCCGGGCCGTCACCGGTTTATGAATCATCCACTGGCCGTGTTCATTCATGCACTCAATAAACTGTCCCTCCCGATAAAACGACACGTACCCAATCTTCTCCGGTTCAATGGACAGCAGTTTCTGTTTTGCTGTCGGCGCGTGAGTGGGAGTTTCTCGTCCCAAATCCACTATCCAGATGACGCCCACGACTACCGCGAGGATCAGCAACAGGAAAAATGTGGTTTTTAGATGCATGTTTGATTCTATGTATCGGGTTAGCCTGAAGATAGTTAAAAGTCGCAAGTCACAAGTCGAATGTCAACACCTTCGATTCGCCGCGGCGAACCCCCTTCGACTTCTTGTCCCCGACCTGCGACCTTCGACTTACGACCTTTGATCAGGTTAGCGCCGGCGCCGCCACCATACCAGCAATCCCACGACGGCAACGATAGCCGGAATGGCGATCACAATAATGCTATGAACACTTTGAAACTGTTTATGGTTCATGACGATATGAATCCTCCCCGGTTTTTTCGCAGCAATCGGCAGGTTATCGGACCGCTCCAGGAGCCAATTCACGGCATTCATAAATAAATCGGTGTTATAGCCGGCCAATAACGCCCCATTGGAGACAAGGGATGAATCCCCTATCACAACCATCCGGCTGGACTTGATTTCAACATCCATGCCGCGCGACGGCCCCTTTTCCACCGCCACTGCCACCGAAACGGGTCCGGACCGATCAACACCGGCATCCAGCTTGGGCGGATTCTGATTCGGCGACATTTCCGCCCAGCCCTGCTCTGAACAGGATGCCAGCACCGTCAACCGCGGCTTATCCACTGCCTGAAGCAAGGGCGCGTTGGCAGCGGCCAACGCCTGCACAGAACGAGGCCTATTGAAAATCGTCGCGACACTCGCCGAAGCCAATCGGTCGGTAATGGGGTGGGTCCCATAGCTGGTCACCAGTAATTCCCGACCGGTCAAGGTCAAACCCACCACGCGATCTTCGGCCAGGCGGACTCCCCAGGCTTCCAGAAAATCGCTTAACCCGGCGTCCGTCCCCGCGTCCAGCAACAGCAGAATACGGCCGCTGTTATCCAGATAGCCTTTAATCATATCCGACTCAGACCGGGTCAGGCGTCGCGTCGGACCGGCAATCACCAGAACATCACAATCTTTGGGAATAGCGGGAGTTACTCCCAGATTCAATCCTTTGACTTCGATATTATCCTGCCGCAAGTTTCGCGTCACGATGGAATAGCCGGAGAACCGATCATAGTCGGCAATTTGTCGTTCTCCATGTCCAATCAAAAAATACGCCACCGGTTTTGTTGTTTGCATCAGGCCTTGCAGCGCCGAGGAAAAAAGCTGTTCCCCGTGAAACGCCGTCATGACCTTGGGCCGTCCGGACAGCATGGGCACGTAATCATAATCAGCAATATCCTTGACCGGCACGATCTTTTTTTTCCCCTCGGAAGTCAGCACAACGACATCCGGCTTGGTGATGTCATAGCGAAGGACCAGCTCTTTACTGCGGACCAGATCACGATGGGGATCAATGTATTCCACCCGGATATGGCTCGATACATACTCATATTCCTTGAAAAGGCGGCGGATGTCCCGGTATAATTCATGTTCCGAGCTGAGAAAAACGATCACACGGATATCCGTCGCCAGCGGTTTCAAAAGCTCGCGCGTTTTCTCCGACAGGGCGTAATAATGATACCGCCCGACATCAGCCCGCAAAGGATGCCGGGCAGCCAGGATATTCAGGGCCACGGTCAGCGCGGCCGCCAATCCCAGCGCCACCAACATATTGATACCCATCGCCCATCGTTTTCCGGTCAACCGCATTTTCATATCACCCAACCCCTTAAATTTTTCTCCTGAAAAATTTATTTCCACTGTCTTGATTCAATGACCTTAACAGTGGCAAACAGGAAAAAGACAATCCCGGACAGATACAACACCACCGGACGCGTATCCACAATCCCCTGGGAAAAGTCCACCATATGCTGAACACTCGACAGATAATCCAGTACCCGCCCCACCCGGCCTCCATGCCCGAGAAACTGAAACGTATCGGCAAAAAAGAACAGGCTGATGCCGGTAAATCCCAGCATGGCCGCTACCACCTGACTCCGTGTCAGCGAGGACGCGAATAATCCAAAGGCAATAAAAAAGGCCCCGATGAGCAACAGCATGACATATCCCGTCGCCACCGACACCAGGTCCATGCCTTCCAAGGTCGAACTGAACATACGCAGAACGACGATATACAACACCGTCGGAGCACACATGATAATAAAAAACGCCAGGGACGCGGCATACTTGGCCATGACAACCTGGATATCCGTGACCGGCACAGTGAGCAGGCTTTCCAGGGAACCGCTCCGCTTCTCCTCCGCGAACACCTGCATGGTGATCAGGGTGATAGAGACGATCACCATGAGCCAGAACAGCATGGATCCGAACAACAGATCCCCGATTTTAAGACATTCTTCCAGGCTTTGCGAAATCAGCCGGCAAAAACTCAATCCGGCGACCGCCAGAAAAACCACCATTATCACGTAAGCCATCGACGAATAGAAATACGCCGATAATTGCCGTCGGAACAGCGTAAAAAAAGTCGTCATGTTGCCTCTCCCTTTTGCCCGGCCACAGTCGTCATGTGGACAAAGACATCTTCCAGATTCCGTTTCTCCACACTCAGTTCACGCAATGCCCATTGGTTCTGCGCCACCATGTTAAAGACGGCCAACTGCGTCTCAGCATCCTTAACGGCCTCAATCAGATACCGGTTCCATGTCGCCGGGGAAACCCCGGCCGGCGCAGACGCCGGGCGGGACTGACACGAAATACGCGTCACGTCAGGCAGATTTTCCAGCTGACGCAGCACCTCGTTATTAGGCCCGAGAATCTCCGCCACAACACTGGTGTTGCCCTGGAGTAATCCCGTCAGGGCGGCGGGAGAATCCGAGGCAATGATCTTCCCCCGATTGATAATCAGCACGCGCTGACAGACCATCTCCGCTTCGGACAGGAAATGCGTGGACAACAGGATCGTATAACGGCGACCGAGGTTAAGGATCAATTCGCGTATCGCCCGGTTCTGGTTCGGATCCAGACCGATGGTGGGTTCGTCAAGAATCAGCAATTCCGGATCGTGGATTATGCTGTCGGCCAATCCCACTCGCTGCCAGTAACCCCGGGAAAGCTGGCCGATAATGCGCCGACCAACATCTTCCAGACCGCACATATCCTTCACATCTTCCAGGCGATTGTGAAGTTTCCGGCGCGGTACGCCTTTCAGCCTGGCCCTGAAGGTCAAATACTCATCCACCCGCAATTCCGGATACAAGGGCACCGTTTCCGGTAAATAGCCGATGCGCCGCCGGACGTCCAGCGATTGTTGGAATACATCCAAGCCATCAATCCATACACTGCCTGCCGAGGCTACCAGGTAGCCGGTCAGAATGCGCATGGTCGTTGTCTTGCCCGCCCCGTTCGGGCCCAGAAATCCCACGATTTCTCCGCGCTGCACCTCAAACGAGACATCGTCAATGGCCACGGTGGAAGCAAACCGCTTGGTTAAATGATGCACCCGAATCATCGTGTTATCGGATATGTTCTGCATGAATAAAAAGTATACTCAGACAAGCAATATTGATCAATGCAAAAAATAGCTGATAATAATTTAGCCGAACGCGATTTACGGCCTTTGGTCATTGCCCGTAAAATCAGCTTCGGCTCGCAGTCCGACGCCGGGGCCCGGACGCGCGAAATTCTGATGACGGTTTTGCACACGTTGAAGAAACGTTTCGGCAATGCCGATTTGGTTTTCAAGTCTGCCCTTGATAAAATCGTGGCCGATCCCGAAGTTGATCGTTATACAGCCTTGTTCAAGCAAGTTTCGTCGGTTGTCGGGCGCAACACCTCATAAGCCAAAAGAGCGGGCAAGTATCGCGCCGGGGTCTGCGGGCGCGAGATGATCCGCACAGCGCATTTCGCTTCCCGCGAAGCGGGATTCGAAAAAATCCGGCCAGTCCGGTTCAGATGTGCCGGCGCCGCGCGAAGCGCTATACTCGTGTATGCGCGAGCGCGGCAACGGAACAGATGGGCTGGAATCGCCGGAAATTTTTCGAACGAAATGCGGTGTGCATTTTCAGAGCCATCAAACCATGCGGACATCACCCAAATACCCACAAGACTGAGGCATTACCCCGGTCCAGCCTTACCCAGGACAACATATTTCAACCGCCAGCGAAGCCGGAAATTGCGGAAAATCGACCAGGGATAACAGAGTAATGTCAGGGAGGAAAACGCATTAACGGCAAGCAATGTTCCTCCTGCTGTGGCACAGGAACCTTCACGTTGCCCGCATCCACACCAGCATTTCGCCCGCTTTGCGATTATTCCAGAGGAAGTACGGAATTGCCTTGATAGTAAGCGGTTTGGTTCTTGACGTATTCGCGCGATAAAGTCGGCCGGCCCACCCGAATGAATCACGGCGCAGGGCTTGACCGGTGATAATGACTGCACCACACAAGCAACGCGGATTAAATTTGGCCGTCAACTTGACATTGCGCGGCAGGCGAATGTCGTCCAGATTTGGACCGTTGTCGATTTCCTCCAGGCAATACACGACCGGTCCGCGCTGAAGGGCCACCCGTCCGCAATTCATGCGCACAGCCGGATGCGCCTCAATCCGTTCCACGGGCATAGGCAAGGTCAGCTCCACCCGGTCACCGGGCTTCCACATGCGACGTATCCGGGCGTAGCCCTTGCGCGTCAGCGGCTGGAGATTAATATGCTTGCCATTGATCCGGATCGCCGCGCGCCGACACCAGCCGGGAATCCGCAGTGACAACGTGAATTCCGTTGCCGCGGCGGGGTCCACGGTAATCATCACGGTTTCCTGCCAGGGATATTCTGTCTGTTGTGTCAATCGCACTGACTGACCTCCCGTTTCGATACCGACGGTCCCTTGCGCATAAAGGTGAACCGCGACCTCGTGCGGCCCCTGCGAATACACATATTGACCGAACGACGCGAGCAACCGGGCGATATTCGGAGGACAACACGCGCATCCAAACCATTTCTGCCGCTCTGTCACCCGCCGATAATAGTGGAATGCCTCCGCAGACTGTGCCAGCGGGTTGGTATAGAAAAAACGTTTGCCATCCAGCGAAACGCCGCTGAGGACTCCGTTGTACAACACCCGCTCCATAACATCGGCATACTGGGCATCCGCTTCGATCTGGAGCAGGCGGTGAGCAAAGAACACGAGCGCAATGTTGGCGCAGGTTTCCGCGTAGGCGCTCTCGTTGGGAAGATCATAATCAAAGGTGAAGCGCTCGCCCGCATGGCTGCTGCCCACGCCGCCGGTAATATACATTCGCCGTTCGATTACATTCCGCCAGAGGCGTTTACAGGCGGCAAGTAAAGTCCGATCGCCGGTTTCCGCCGCCACATCGGCCATCCCACTGCAAAGGTACAGGGCCCGGACCGCATGGCCGTCCAGCTTCGTTTGTTCGCGCACAGGCCGATGCGCCTGCAACTGGTCATAAACCTCGTGTTCGTATGTCTGCCAATCCCGCCGCCACTTCTGGCTGTCTTCTCCGCGCTTTCCGGCTTCAATTTCGTAGTAATGCGGTTGGCAACCGCGTTCATCCACGAAAAATTTCGCCAGCTTCAGGTAACGCCGCTTGCCAGTGGCGCGATACAGCTTCACGAGAGCCAGTTCAATTTCCTCATGGCCGCTATACCCCCGTTTTTTGCCTTTGGCGCGTCCAAAGATGGAATCGATGTGGTCGGCGTAGCGACAAAGCACAGCGAGCATTTTTCGTTTGCCGGTGGCCTGATAATACGCCACGGCGCCTTCAATGAGATGTCCGGCGCAATAGAGTTCATGCCGGTCGCGCAAGTTGGTCCAGCGCTTATCCGGCTCGACAGCCAGATAGTGCGTGTTAAGGTAGCCGTCCTTCGCTTGCGCCTTCTCCATCTGATTGACCACGTCATCCACGAGCATTGCCAGTTTCCGGTTGGCATGGGTAGCCAGGCTGTAGGCCGCCGCTTCGATCCACTTGGCAACGTCTGAGTCCCAGAAAATATGGGGCGGATTCGGCCGGCCGGGTTTCCATTTTAACTTCCAAGCATCGATATGGCCGGTCCGCTTGCACAAACGGTACTCCGTCAACAGCGTCACACGCCGGTTGGTTTCGAGGCGTGACGCCCATAAGCCGCCGGCAAATGTGACATTCTTCATAGGAACCGGAATCCATTTACGGTTATCCGGATTAGTTACAAGGTTATTCCGAGTCTGTGTTTGAGAACGTGACGATTTCATGAACGATTTCTCCTTTTTAATTATCATGCACCCGGGAAGAGACGTAATTCAAGCTGACAAATCGGCAAAAAAAAAGGCTAATTCCGACTTGTTGATGATAAAACGATATAGCATAATGAAACTAATCGCATGGTATTGCCTGGCTATCCAGGGGGCATAGGGTAATTATGAGGCCTGCCAATCAATTGATATTGAATACGGTTCTGCCCGTGCGGGCCTGCAACGGAGGGTTCTTGATCTCCCGAGGCAAGGGTATGCATCCGGAACGCAGGATTGATTCGTATGAACTGATCATGGTTCAGCGCGGTTGTCTCGGCATGCAGGAGGAAGGACATCCATTTGTCGTCAACGCGGGACAAACGCTCCTTTTATGGCCGCACCGACAGCATGGCGGCGTTACTCCCTACCCCCCGGACCTGGCATTTTATTGGGTTCATTTCCGTCTGGCGGCCGCCGGATGTCGAATCCCGGCGAAAAAATTCAAGGTGCCGCAATGCGCCACCTTGAAAGATCCGGACCGGCTGATCATGTTGTTCCGGCTTTTTATGGACGATCAGGAATCGGGACTCTTGCGCCCGCTGACAGCCAATCTACTCTTATTACTGATGCTTTGCGAAGCGGCGCGACTCAGTCGGCCTAACCTTCCGGATAATACACCCGCGGCCGTGCTTGCCAGTCAAGCAAATATTTTTATTCACACCCATTTTCATGAGCCGATCACAACGGCAACCATTGCCGGTGCACTGCACTGCAATCCGGATTATCTGGGGCGCATATGCCGCGAAGCATTTGGTCACACGCTCACGACACATATCCATGAACGCCGACTGCGTCACGCGCGCAGGTTGCTTATGGATAGCAGTCTGAATATTAAGGAAATTGCCCAAGCCTGCGGGTTTATGGACGTGGGATATTTTCGGCGGATTTTCAAACGCCATCAAGGCACATTGCCGCTGGCCTATCGCCGCAGGTTTGCCCGTATGCATGTCAATACCGAATAAGACCCGGCCAGGAAGTATTGGTCCATGGCTGAAAAACATTTATTGATGGAATCATGGTTTCCCCGGGCGGATGCCTATCAGCAACTGGTGCCAGGCTACGCCGGAGCGCTACGCCCAGGCGAGTCACCGTCGACACACACGGTACGGGAACGCCGCTATACCGAAGCGTTTGCCTATACGGAACGCCATTTGAAATGCGTCTGGTTTGACCCCGCCGTGCGCCCGGCGCTCCTGAAAACGGAACAAGGCGACGACATCGTCATCGAACACGCCGGCCGCTGGAACCTGGAAGCCGGCCCCGATTTTCTCGGCGCCACCGTGCGCGTGGGCCCTGACCGGCGGTGCTTGACCGGCGACGTGGAAATCCATATTCGTCCGTCAGACTGGCACCGGCACGGTCATGTCCGGAATCCGGCTTACGCGCGGGTGATTGCCCACGTCACCTATTTCCCGGGTTATCTGCCGGCAGAAAACCTGCCGCCGGGATGTATCCAGATCGCGCTGAAGGATGCACTGGCCGCCAATCCCTGCTTCTCATTCGATAACCTGGATGTTACGGCCTATCCCTACGCCCGGCAAACATCCGTCACGCCCTGTGCCCGCATCCTGGCATCATGGACCCCGGATACCCTGGTCGCCCTGTTCGAGTCCGCCGGTGAAGATCGGCTTCGCCGCAAAGCGGAGCGCCTGGCGCTCGCCATCGGGGAAAAAGGTCCTGATCAGGTCCTCTATGAAGAACTCATGAGCGCCTGCGGGTATAAACAGAATCGAGCCCCTTTTCGAACCATGGCGGAAGAGTTCCCGCTCACGGCGCTTCGTGAATCCGCAGGTGGGAACGTGATAACGGCCTACGCGCTCCTGATGGGGATTGCCGGATTATTACCCGCACAAACGGATACCCGCTGGGATGCAGATACGCGCGCTTTCGTGCGTCAGTTATGGAACTGCTGGTGGAAGCATCAGTCCCAATGGAGCCACTGTGCATTGAAATCCGGCGATTGGACGCTCAGCGGCATTCGCCCGCAAAATCATCCGCGCCGCCGTCTGATGGCCGCGGCATTCCTGTTCACGCAGAGGACAATGCCGGGACAACAACTCCTATCGCTCCGGGCGGACAAGCCCCAGACATGGATGGACCAGGCCATGGCCTGGCTGCAACCCGATGCCGACACATACTGGCGCCACCGGCTGACACTGGGCGGCCGGCAACAGTCGGCGGCCGTGTCGTTAATTGGCGGCCGGCGCACGGCAGCCATAATCTCTAATGTGATCCTGCCATTGCTGGCCGCGCTGACGCGCCACGACGAAGCACTCTCGCCTGGGCGAAGCGCTCCGGCGCAGCCTGGAGGGCGGAGCGGGGATCCGTCCTCCTTTCCCAGCATCGAGATCCTGCGCCGGCTTCCCACCGAAGAAGACAACAGCATTATCCGGCAGGCGGCCCAGAATCTGCTGGGGCCCGATCACAATCCCAAGCTCTACCGGACCGGGCTCCGCCAGCAGGGGTTAATCCAGATTTTTCACGACTTCTGCCTGAATGACCGGTCCCATTGTGCCGCCTGCCCGCTGGTGGGAAGGCTGGCTTCCTTCCCGCCATGAATCAGGTCCGGCCAGGGATCTGATCAATAATCTATTGCCCGCCGTAGAGTCGCTCCCGAACCGCTTGAAGCGTATCGGCCAGCTTCTGCGCCGCCGCCTGATTTTCGGCGCTGGCGGCGATCACGACGCGACAGCCGGCGGGATATTGCTCCGGCCAGGTATCCGGCGTTCCATCCGGCGTCCAGCCGCTATGCATCTGGGCACAGACATCGCGAAAGTAGCCGACGGCATCCCGAATGTAGTCCGGGGTTCGGGTTGGCGGTTTGAATAAGTTAAGCAGCCGCAAGCCCGGGATTTGGCGAAAGTGCGGCCATTGGTGCCTGGCGTCAGCGCAACAGTGCATGCCCAATCCGCCATAGCGGCTGGACAGCGCCGCCAGTTCGGGCAGGAAGAATTCAACGAACAACGCCTCGTTCACGACGCCGACCTCGTCCTCCGACAATGTCATGCCGCCGGACATGAAATAGTCAGGGAAGTGCGCCACGTAATCGGTGCCGTAACGCCGGAACCATTCGTCGAGGAAAGCCGTGAGAAGCTCGCGCACCTTGGCCGCCAGTTCCTTCACGGCCTCCGGCGTCTCCAGCATGCCTATGTAAAACGCCGATTTCTCCCAGATGAGCGCGGCAATATCCATCGGGCTTTGGATGTCCACGAGACGCAACACGGCGCCGTGGCCGGCGCGACGCCGGAGTTCGTCAGCCATATCGAAGAGATAAGCAAGCGACGAGACGCTAAGCTCAGGTACCTTGACCAATGCAACCTCCTCAGCGGTCCGGATGCGCGGAAGCGCGAAGGGGGCGGTGTCGGCAGACCGGTGCACAGGACAACCGAAAGCTTCGGCAAAAATTTCGGTGCCGGTCATCATGTCAAGGTAGGGCACGAAATCATCATTGACCAGGGCTGCGCGTTCGCAGGCCCGCTGATAGGCCTGCCACTTGTATTCAACGCGTTCTCCGGCCTTGGTGGGCCAGATCGGCGGCGCGGGCGGTAACTGGCCCTCAGGATCTTGCCAGCGGACAAAGAAACAGAACCCCGGTCCGGCACCGGGATGGAGGAACTTGCGCCAGCGCTGTTGGCGGCTGGCGATGGATCGGCTGACAGCGTTGGTAGTGGTGGTAACATTCATAACGGTCTCCTCATGACCACGGTTGCGTCATTCTCGCGGCGGAACCTGCCCACCCTGTAGTTTGTCGGCTATGGCCTTATTTTTTATAGGGCGCAACCCTGTTCTCATAACCATGTTTGTCATATTTGTCTTTACAAATATACTATTCATGTTATCTTTATATTTTATTTTTATGGAGTAAATGGTATTTTTGATTAAACTGTTGTCATTTTTGATCTGAGATGGGTTACTTCGATGATATTCGCTTCATCGGCGGAGGAGTGATGCCGCGCTGTCAGGCGGTCCTGAACCAGCGGTTC
>CAYQNY010000056.1:0-18096 GCA_964418925.1 uncultured Verrucomicrobiota bacterium | reverse complement strand
TCCTTTTTTATTTGCCTTCTCATCCTATCTATGGCGGGCAGGCTGGCGGAAAATTTCTATACCACGGTATCGGGTTATGGTCCGGCTGGTGCGTGCCGCGGGCTGCCATGATCCGCCGCCGCATAATGAACACCGTGCCGAACGACTGCTGAATCGTGAGCATGCCGCCGCTTTAAATAATCGCCGTCCCCGCTTGCAATTTTCGCGCCATTTTTTTATGATTCCCTCTACTGAATTAAAAAGGAGCTTCCACCATGTTTAAATTAATAGCTGGTCCGGCATCAGTTATTGCCGGCCGGCCTGTTGCGTTACGAATCCGTTACATTCATCAAGGCCAGGCCCTCGGGCCGGGAGCATCAATCCGCATCGGCTATAATACTAATGACGGCGCCAGGTATGTCCAGATTGATGATCCGGAAGCCCTGAATTATCTGCAGGCCGTCACGCCGGCCAGGGTTAAAGTAAAGTTAAGCCAACCTGCCGGCCGACGTTCAATAACCTTTTACCAGGGGACCGGTGTCAGTGATCTGGTGATTACGGAAGTAAACCTGGTATCCAGAAATTTGCAGGATGGTGAATCCATTGATCTGTTATTCGGTCCGGCGCCCGGTCCCGGGTTCATTCCCGGCAAAGGCGGTGACAGCCCCTGGGAATTGTTTTATCACATTGACCCCCGGAATAAGTACCCACTGCAATCCCTGCATCCGCACGCGCCCCGCTATCAGCAGTATATCACCGCCGATGGTAAGGAGGTGCCGCCATGGCAACCTTGCGGAATCAACATTGACATTTTACCGGACAGTCCCAGATATGCGGACCTGGTCCTGCCAACGGTGACCGGGCCGGGAGAAAATCATCTTAAAATTGTCATCTATGACCAATATCACAACGCCCTTAAAAACCGGCCGGGAAATATTCGGTTGGCCGGTGCGGATAGTCCGGGAATCACCTGTCCGGCGACATCCTTCACGACCGGGGATAACGGGTATGGGGCAGTCCCGGTTGATTTTCCGTCTTCGGCCCTGGTCCCGCCATTGGAATTTTATATTGAGGAGCTGGGAATATTTTTCACGAATCCCGTCCGCGTGACAGATAAACCGAAAAATAAAATATTCTGGGGAGACCTGCATGGCCATTCTTCTCTCTCCGATGGCGGCCGGCGCGGTCCGGATGAATTCTTCCGTTACGCCCGGGAAATTACTCAGCTGGATTTCGCGGCCCTGGCGGACCATAGTTTCGGTCTGGCTGTAAAGGGACATTGGCGGCGGCTGCTGGAAAGTATTGCCGAATTTTCCGTGGATAATGAGTTTATCGCGCTGTTAGGCTATGAAATTATGTTGTCGCCGCCGCGCGGACACCGGAACGTCTATTTCCCGGATACCAGGGGTAAAATTCTGATGGCGGACTTCCAGCCCGGCTGCGGCGGCAGTTTTGTCGGTGAACGCATTGAGGCCTATAAGCAGATCTGGGATCCTGAAATTCCCCAGACCGCCACGCTGGAAGAAACTATTAAGGCCCTTGAAACTACCGATTTTCTCTGGACCGCCCATAATTGCGGTGAAATTACGGAAGTTGATATTAAACACCTGGCGCTCTATGAAACCTGTTCGGAATTGGGTATTTCCGAGCCATGTTTTCGTGTTAATACTTCTTCAACTCTAGTGAGTGAAGTTTTTAAGCGCGGAATTTCTCCCGGCCTGATGGGAAGCAGTGATAACCATCAGGCCAAGGCCGGTTTTAAAGGGCGAGGTCCCTATCCATCCGGCCTGATCGCCGTCCTGTGTCCATCCTTGAATCGCAAGGCCATTTATGACGCCTTGAAAAGCAAGCATTGCTACGGCACAACCGGCGCCAGGATTTTAATTGAACCCCAGGTGGAATATGTTGAAAAACTACTGAAAGTCCGGCTGGAAATCACCGGAACTGACCGGCTGGAAAGAGCCTGGATTTTCAAAAACGGACAGCAGGTCTGGCATAGCTTTTTCAGTCAGGGCAGTCAGTGGAGGCTTGCCTGGGAAGATCCGGATTTTGAAACTGGAGCAACCTGCTATATCCGTATCAAACAGCAGGACGGCGAAATCGCCTGGATCAACCCCCTGCCTTTTTTACCGAAATAGTGGTTTGAATTTCAGCCAAATATCTTTCCCGCCCAAGGTGGATAAATTTGGCAGTGTTCAGAGTTCAGCGAAGATTGTTACGTCCTGAACACCGAACACTGAACCCCTTTATGCAATAACAGCTTATAAACGCCCGCCTGCAATGCGGTAGTACTGCCTGCCCGCAGGTACTACAGGCGGTCGGGTCAGAAATAATTATTGGATTCATTTATGTATCAACCGGTGTCATCGCAAGTTGATTTTCCCGCCTTGGAGCGGGAGCTGTTGGACGATTGGCGACGTGACGGTGTTTTTGAGAAGTCACTGAAGTTGTCGAATCGCGAGATGGTGTTCTATGATGGGCCGCCGTTCCCCACGGGCGCGCCGCATTTCGGCACGATTTTTGTTTCGATTATCAAGGATGCGCTGGCGCGTTTTTTCACGATGACGGGCTTTTCCGTGCCCCGCCGGTGGGGCTGGGACTGTCATGGCCTGCCTATTGAAAACGCCGTTGAGAAACAGTTGGGTATCGAGGATAAAACGGAAATCGAAGCGCAACTGGGTGTTGCCGCTTTCAACCGGGAATGCCGCAAGCTGGTGTCCGACTGTAATGCCGCCTGGGAAGCCTACATCCGCAAAGTCGGACGCTGGGTGGATTATCATAATGCTTATCGCACACTGGATCTTTCCTATATGGAGACCGTGCTCTGGGTCTTTAAGCAGTGTTATGATAAAGGCTTGATTTACAAGGATTACCGGGTAACGCCCTATTGTTATCACTGTGAAACGGCGCTCTCGATATCTGATACCCGGGAATCGGATGCCACCCGTCCCCGTCAGGATCCGGAGGTCATTGTTGCCTTCAGGGCCAGGGATGATATTGACGGCAAGCCCACGTTTTACCTGGCTTGGACCACAACCCCCTGGACATTGATTTCCAACCTGGTGCTGGCTGTTGGCGCGGACTACCAGTATGTCGCCCTTGAGCACGATCATAACGTCGTTGTCATGGCGGAAGCGCTCCTGCCCAAATGGGCCGGCCTGTTCGGCAAGCAACCGGTCATTCGGAAGCGGTTTACCGGTCGTGAGCTCGTGGACCGCCGCTATGAGCCGCTGTTTCCGTACTTTCAAGCCCTGGCCGATCAGGGCTATTTCCGGATTCTACCCGGTGATTTCGTGACCCTGGATGACGGGGTAGGCATTGTGCATTGCGCTCCGGCGTTCGGTGAGGATGACTACTGGATGTGCAAACGCCATGGGCTGGGCGTGAAAAATCCGGTGGATGCCCGGGGCTGTTTTACATCCGAGGTTCCGGAGTATGTCGGACGTAATGTCCATGACTGCAACAAGGACATCATGCGGCAGTTGAAGGAGCAGGGCGCGTTGATCCTGCATCGCACAATGGAGCATAATTATCCCCATTGCTGGCGATGCCGGACGCCGCTGATTTATCGCTCCATGGACGCGTGGTATTTTTCGGTGGAAAAGCTCAAGGACCGCCTGCTGGTCCGCAACGAGGATATTCATTGGGTTCCCGAGCATGTCAAGCACGGGCGGTTCGGGAAATGGCTGGCCGGCGCGCGGGATTGGAATATCTCGCGTTCCCGCTATTGGGGCACCCCCATTCCGGTCTGGGAATGTGAGCGGCCGGAATGCGGCGGCCGGCGCGTTATCGGGTCCCTGGCGGAAATGTCCGCGGCCGCCGGACATCCCGTGACAGATCTGCACAAGGAATTTATGGATGATATCACCTTGACCTGTTCAGTCTGTGGCGGTCGCATGCGGCGCGTGCCGGAAGTGCTCGACTGCTGGTTTGAATCCGCCTCAATGCCGTTTGGGCAATGTCATTATCCATTTGAAAACAAGGAATGGTTTGAAACCCATTTTCCCGCCGATTTCATTGTGGAATATCCCGGGCAAATTCGCGGCTGGTTTTATTACCTGCACATATTGGCGGTGGCCCTGCTGGATCGGGTGGCTTTTAAGCATTGCCTGGTGCATGGCACCCTGCTGGCGGAAGATGGTTCGAAAATTTCAAAATCGAAGAAAAACTTCACTGATCCCATGGAATTGATTGATCAATATGGCGCTGATGCATTGCGCCTGTATCTGCTGAATTCGCCGGCGGTCGTCATGGACGATTTGAACTTTAAGAATTCCGGCGTCCGGGACCAGATCAAGCAGGTCCTGCTCCCGCTTTGGAATTCCTATTCATTTTTCGTGACCTATGCCAATATTGACCGTTATAGCGGCGATCCGAACCATGGGCCGCAGTCTTCGCATTCGCTGGATCGGTGGATATTGGCCATGCTGTATCAAGCCGAAAAGAAAGTGGCGCGCGCCTATGAGACCTTTTACCTGAATCATAGCGTGGGGCCGGTGGTCGAATTTATTGAATCATTGACGAATTGGTATATTCGCCAGTCGCGGGCGCGGTTCTGGGGCGGGGGCTTGACTGAGGATAAAAAACAGGCCTACGATACCCTGTATTATGTTCTGATTACACTGGTGAAACTGCTGGCGCCGGCGGCCCCGTTTATTTCGGACTGGATTTATCGCCAGTTGGCCGGTGAGGAATCCGTGCACCTGACCCGCTGGCCCGTCGTACCCGTTGCCTATCGGAATGACGCGTTGATCGAAGAGAATCGGCTGGCGCAAACCATCGTGTCATTGGGACTGGCGTTGCGTCAACAGGCGGGCATACGGGTGCGTCAGCCGCTGGCAGGCATCCGCGTGGCTCTACCGCCTGCCGTGTCCCGCCGCCTGGTTGAGCCGCAAATTCCCGTTATCATGAATGAATTGAACATCAAGGCGGTGACGCTGATTGATGCTCCGACAGATCTGGCGACACTGCGGGTCGTGCCCAATGCGCGGGTGTTGGGTCCGCGCTGGGGGCGCGACGTGCAGACCATTATTGCGGCCGCCAAAGCGGGACAGGTAAGGGAAGCCGATGACGGCCGGATTATCGTTTTTCAGGGAACCCGCGAATGGACTCTTGAGCGCAAGGATGTGGTCATTCAGTACCAGGGCCGGGCGGGTACGGATGTTTTGTGCGATAAAGGCATTCTCGTTGCCTTGGATAAAACGATTTCACCTGAACTCCGGGAAGAAGGCGTGGCCAATGAATTGAACCGGCTCATTCAGGATATGCGGAAAAAAGCCGGCTATGTGGTGAGCGATCGCATTCGTCTTCATATTGACGGGCAGTTAAGCTCGGCCTGGAAAGAACATCTCGCCCGCCTGGCGCTGGCCGACCTGACGGACGTAACCTCCGCGGAGGCCGATGCCGAATCCGCGGAAACGATCGCGAGTCGTCCCTTCAAGGTCCGGATCAGAAAATTGACGGTGTAACTATTCTCCTGAAGAGTTGACACGATGGGGAAGACTTGGTAGCTTCGGCCTTCTTATGTGTGTCATTCTGTTCCGCAACAGCGGGGATGCGGATCAAGATCGGGCTTATTGTCTGAAGCCTGAATAGCCCGCCGCGCGTTGTGAATATAATAATGCCTTTTTTTGAGGTGTACTATGGTGAAAAAGAAAAAGAAAACTACCGTTTCCCGAGTAAAGCCAGTCGCAGTCAAAGCCAAAGTCAAAGCAAAAGCCCAAGTCAAGGCTAAGGGTCGGGCCGTCAAATCACGATTAAAGGTCAGGTCCGGGAAGATCAAGCGGCGCGTGGTCAAGGCGGCGCCGGTATTGGTAACCCCCCCCTCAATCAGGATTCCCCGGAAATATCGCCGGCTTTATGGCGCCTTGGGGCGTTTGCGGGATCAGATCATACGGCAGATCAACTTTCTGGCGACGGATAATCTCAATCGGACGCAGAATGACACGGAAGTGGATTTTCGGTCGGAGGAGCAGGGCACGGATAATTTTGCCCGCGATTTTGCCTTGAACCGCGTGAGCCTGGATCAGGATATCCTGTTCGAGATTGACGAAGCGTCGAATCGGATTCAGATGGGAACATATGGCGTTTGTGAAATCTGCGGGCATTCGATTGAACAAGCCCGGTTGACCGCCTTGCCCTATTCCCGCATGTGTGTCACTTGTCAGTCAAAAACCGAAACCAGCGGCAGGCATCTGCAATCCTTTGGAACCCAGGATATCTTCCCGAATGTTGACAAAACGACTGTGGAAACAGCTGGCGACGATGAGTAGCCGCTGGTAACTACGCCAAGTGGTAAAGGCATCCGTCACCGACGGATACCAAGCAGAACTAAATATTCAACTGGTCGGCAAGCAAAGAATGCGATCCGGGATGCTATTTTGTCGCCTCGGTCTTGATGTCATATCTGGCCGTTGTATTTTTTCTGCTTGATACCTTTTGCTCCTCTATGCCTGCCTGAGCAGTATTAATTGGAATGAGTGTCTGCACGCTATGGTTGCCGTTATTATCGGATTTGTTGTAGTGTTGTTGGATCAGGCCACGAAGGTTATCATCCGGCAAAACTTGATACTGGGCGAATCGTGTCCGGTTATTGCCGGGTATTTCAACCTCACGTATCTGCGTAATACCGGCGCTGTCTGGGGTATGTTCCAGTATCAGAACGAATGGCTGATTCTCCTTTCCTTTCTGGTTCTTTTGCTGATCGCGATCTTTTATCGCTGGCTGGTGGATCAGCGCGGGGTTCATCGGATGGCCATGGGGCTGATGATTGGAGGAATCATTGGCAACCTGATTGACCGGGTTAAACTGGGATGGGTAACCGACTTTCTTGATTTTCATTGGCAGGCCAGCCATTGGCCCTCGTTTAATATCGCGGATTCCGCCATTTGCGTGGGGGTTATCATCTATCTGGTGTCTTCGTTCTGGCTGTCGTCGCCTGTGCCCGACGCTTCCAAAAAACAACGGCAACATGATGCAGGCCCCCTCTCAACAGACTGAACTCAGGGCGTTTTTTCTGGTCGGTCCGACGGCCGCGGGAAAAACCGCCGTTGCTCACCGGATTGCCGAAGAGCATGGCTTTGATATACTTTCGGCAGACTCCATGCAGGTCTATCGCGGCATGGATATCGGCACCGCCAAGCCAACGGCCGGGGAACGCGGTTGCGTTCGTTACCAGGGACTCGATCTGGTGTCGCTGGAGGAGCCGTTCAGTGTCGGGGATTACCGCGCGGCGGCGCTTCAAGCCGTGCGCGCGGCGGATGCCGTCCATCGCCGTGTGATTGTGACCGGCGGAACCGGTTTATACATCAAGAGTCTGACGGATGGCTTGGCAGCGCGGCCTCCGCGGGATACGGCCATTCGGTCACGGGCTGAGTGTCTCCTGGCGGAGCAGGGGATCGCGGCCTTGCAGGAATGGCTGACCCGGCTGGATCCGGCGCGGGCCCATTCCCTGGCAGATCCGCAAAATCCACGGCGTCTGATCCGGGCAATCGAACTGGCGGAATCGGGAGAGGTGTTCGCAGACAAAACCTGGATGGCCGCCCGGACCGGCCCCCGTATTCCCGGATTGATGCTGCCGCTTGAAAAGCTGTATGCTTCCATTGAAACCCGGGTGCATACAATGTATGCCGGAGGCCTGATCGAGGAAGTCCAAGGCCTGCTCGATCAGGGGCTGGCAACGGCGCCGACCGCCGCTCAGGCTATTGGGTATGCTGAGGCAATCGCGTATCTTAATGGCCGTTTTACGCGGGAGGAAGCCATTGCTAAAACCATACTCCGCACCCGTCGACTGGCCAAGCGGCAGCTAACCTGGTTGCGTCATCAGGCCAATGTGGAGTGGCTGATGATAGACACAAATATGCCGGTGGCAGACCGGGCGCGCAAAGTTCTCGATCATTGGCAGGTTCACGGACCGACGCCGATAGTTGGCTCGTGACAGTTCGCGCCGGTGATAACACACAAACGTTGAATGTCAAAGGTCGAAAGTCAAAGGTTATCAATTGACTTTAAGACCTTGGACTTTTTCCGCCGGAGGCGGACCCGCCTTTGGCGGGGACTTTAGACGGCGCCGAAGGCGTCCTGATTTAATGAAGACACCAGGTAAAACAACACCGGCTCCCGCATCCCCGGCTTTGACGGAGCCGGTCAGTTACCGGGTCCATGATATCCCTGCGCGTCAGCGACCGCGGGAATTGATTGACCGGTTCGGGGTGGAATCGGTGGCGGATGAGGTCTTGCTGGCCGTGATTCTCAGAAGCGGCGTGCGCGGCGTAAATGTGATGGAATTATCGCGCCGTCTGCTGAACCATTACGGATCGCTCTCGGCCCTGGCCAGGACGCCGGTGGATGAATTGATCAGGATGCGCGGGATGGGCAGGATCAAAGCCCAGGTGCTCAAGTCGGCGCTGGAACTGGCCAAGCGGTTGACGGGGGAGTCAACTAGCGACCAGCCGGTTGTCAGGACTCCTGAAAATGCCGCCGCTATCCTGCGGGAAACGGCCCGAACACTGGAAACCGAAGTGTTCTGGGTATTGCTGTTGAATGCTAAGAACCGGCTCCAGGCGCCGCCGGTGGAAATTACCAGCGGCTTGCTGGATGCCAGCCAGGCGCATCCGCGCGAAGTGTTCCGGGATGCCATCCGCGCGGCCTGCGCCGCGATTGTCATGGTGCATAATCATCCCTCCGGCGACCCGGCGCCATCGCCGGAGGACATCCGTATCACCAGACAACTGGTCCAGTCGGGGCGCGTCATTGATATCCGGGTGTTGGATCATGTCATCCTGGGCAAAGCGTCCTCGTCGCGCAAGCAGGATTTTTTCAGCATGCGGGAAGCGGGTATAATTGATTTTAGTTAGATTTCACTGTGTGGAATCTAAACTTTTTTCCAGACTCCGCTGGGAAAAAGAGATTCGTCTGGCGGAAAAACATTTTTCTCGCATCAGTGCTCCCCCTGCATTATCATTTCCCATATTGGAAAACTTAGCGTTCCTGGCGGCTTAGCCTGACTTATTCATGAAGATGTTGCTATTCGTGAATAAGTCACTTTAGGCCAATCTGTTATGGCGATTGGCCTAAAGACGTCGTGATTGCCTGCCGTGGCGGGCAATCACAAGTGGCTAACCCCTTGTCGCCCTGCAGTTGCAGGGCGACGACGGACCTGCGGGTGGATTATTCACGACTTGTCGCGAATAATCCAGGTTAGCGGAAAAAATCATCCAAAGAAAAGCGGGATCTAACCGCCAATCGTTCGGGGTGGGACAGCTAAATATTCATGCAAGGATCAGTACTATGACGAATATTCATTCCACGGCTGTGGTGCATCCCGGCGCGGAGTTGGGCAACAATGTCACCGTCGGTCCGTATGCGGTTATTGATGACCAGGTCCGGATTGGCGACAATACGGTCATCGGACCGCATGTCAGTATTTGCCGGTTTACGACGCTTGGTCAGGAATGTTCCATTCACGCGCAGGCCGTGCTGGGGGACTGGCCCCAGGATATAGCGTTCAATCCGGAGGAGGAAAGCTATTTACGGATCGGATCGAATTGCCGGATCCGGGAAGGCGTGACCATTCACCGCGGCACCAAGCCGGGCACGGCCACGGAAGTGGGGCAGCATTGCTTTCTCATGGTCAACTGTCACCTGGCGCATAATGTCAAGCTGGGTGACTACGTGGTGGTGGTCAACGGAGCGTTGTTGGGCGGTTACGTGGAAGCGGGCGAACGCGCGTTCATCAGCGGGAATTGCCTGATTCATCAGTTTTGCCGCATTGGGAAGCTGGCCATCCTGGCCGGCGGATCGGCTATTAACAAGGATGTGCCGCCGTTCTGTAAGACAGGCTGGGGAACCAATAAAATTGTGGGGTTGAATGTCGTCGGATTAAAACGCGCCGGGATCGGTCCTGATGATCGGCTGATCATTAAGCGGGCCTTCGCGATTCTGTATAAATCCGGATTAAACGTCTCGCAGGCGTTAGAACGAATCAAGCGTGAATGTTCATCCGGTCTGGCGCGGGAATTCTGCGCGTTTATTGAAGCCTCCCAGCGCGGCATCTGCCTGGGCCATGGCGGTTCCGAGGGAAATGCCGGGAACGAATGAGGAGTCCGGCGCCTGCTCCGCATGGATATTGCGGAATTCCAGCCCCAGATTGATCTGCCAAAGAACGAACAAGCTGCAGCCGGTGATGCTGTCTGATCAACGTCTGTGTTTCGATACACGACGAAAACCGCAGTGATATACGAACAACTCCAGTTTTCCGGATTATTCTTCCGTCCAGCGCAGGAAAACACTGCCGGTCAGGCCGCTCAGGTCGGAATTGGACAGGTCCTCAAAATTGGACCCGTTGACAATCCGGTACGTCCCGCCCAGGCCCAGTTCCAGGCTGGAGGTTAGATTCAACATCACATTGATCCCGGGATCGGCCACAAACAAATCGGCGCGATCAGAT
The DNA here is from genome assembly GCA_964418925.1 of uncultured Verrucomicrobiota bacterium. Taxonomy (GTDB): domain Bacteria; phylum Verrucomicrobiota; class Kiritimatiellia; order JAAZAB01; family JAAZAB01; genus CAYQNY01. The sequence goes on along the minus strand of CAYQNY010000056.1, from coordinate 7,670 downwards.
CCCGCGCTCAGGGATTCGGCCTTAAGCTGTCCGTAGCCCAGCAGGCAGCCCGCGGAACAGTGGACCAGCCGGCTGTGGAACAGGGTGTAATTCATGGAAACGCCGGAATACCAGAAATCGAATGCCTTCAGGTCTTTGTAGAGGTTACTGGCTTCCACGCTATTGACCAGCGCGTAGCCTCCCAGTCCGAAATACAGGGTGTGCCCCAATGCCGGTCCAAACTGGATTCCCGGCATACTGGCCCCTTGTCCGCCCAGTTGCGTCAGTTTGAATTCCGGTTGGATCCAGAAGCTCCAGTCATCGTTGTTCTCGATCAACGCCTGTACCGGCTCGGCCGCAACCGAGGCCGCCATCAGCGCGATACCTGCCAGCGTGAGAAAAGATTTCATGATATTTATTTCTCCCATATGAATAGAATCGAACAAACTTCCAAAGTATTGAAATATTATAGTACCTTCTGCTGTTGATATCCAGTCAAATATGATATATACATTACTGGTAGACTGGGTCGTAGTATAGGTTACGCTTGGCTGATCATGACGCGAAAAACATTACAGGATATTGGAGAACTGGGGTTGATCCGGAAGCTTATTGGCAAAAACCTGCCCGGTCGGCGGGATGTTGTCGTCGGCTCAGGGGATGACTGCGCGGTGGTCAGCATGGCTGGCAACAGGGCCTATGACTGGCTGCTGAAATCCGACCCGGTGATTGAAGGCGTGCATTTTACCCCGGCAACACCCGGCCGGGCCATAGGACATAAAGCGCTGGCGCGCGCGTTAAGCGATATCGCGGCCATGGGCGGCGAGCCACTCTGGACGCTCGTGGATCTGGTGGCGCCGGCCGCCATGCCGGCAAATCGAGTGGCCCGCGTCATGCAGGGGCTTTCATCGCTGGCCCGACGACATCATGTGGCGGTGGTGGGCGGGGATACGAGCGCCGGACCTGTGCTGGAAGTGCATGTGTTTGTCGTTGGGCGGGTGAAAAAGGGGCAAGCGGTTTTGCGGTCAGGCGCGCAACCCGGCGATAGTCTTTTCGTGACCGGATCACTTGGCGGCAGTCGGGCCCCGTCGGCACGAAGCGCCAAGGGGCCACTTGGCCCGACGAGTCGGGCCGACGGGGTGGGCAGGCATCTTTGGTTTGAGCCCCGGCTTCAAGAAGGCCGCTGGCTGGGTCGGCATGGATGGGCGCGCGCCATGATTGATCTGAGCGACGGCCTGGCAACCGATCTCCGGCATCTGGTCATGCAAAGCGGGGTGGGGGCGGAGCTGTGGCTGGAGTCCATTCCCTTGTCGGCCCGAGTCCGGAAAATGAAACATCGCAACTCCGCGATCCGGCATGCCCTGACGGATGGTGAAGATTTTGAGTTGTTGTTGGCCGTGCCGGCCGCGAAAACACGCGCGTTTCAGCAGGCCTGGCGAAAAAATAATAACCTGGCTTGCACGCAGATCGGCCTTGTAACGGACAGGCGCGGTACGATCGAGACGGTGGATGTGCGGGGAAAACGCCGGCGGTTGGACGACAGCGGTTATGAACATTTTAAATGAAGCCACGTATAGTCATCTCCAAGAGTCCGGAAGAAACGCGGACCCTGGCCGCCGCACTGCTCAAGGACCTGCCGGCCGGCGCAGTCCTGGCACTGCACGGTGAGTTGGGCAGCGGCAAAACCTGCTTCGTCCAGGGGCTGGCCTCTGCTCTGGAAGTTAAGCAGGCGGTCACCAGTCCGACGTTTACGCTGGTCAATGAATACACCGGGCGCCGGACGCTCTATCATATTGATTTGTACCGTATTCATGGAGCGGACGACCTGACCAGCCTGGGGCTGGATGATTACCTGGAACCAAAGGATGGTATTACCGTAATCGAATGGGCGGAACGGGTTGAGGCGCTGATCCCGGCAACGGCGATGCATCTGTATTTCGCGACGCTGGCCGATCCGCATGCGCGGTCTATTACGATCGTTGCTCCCCATCCGATAAATGTGTCAATGCCTGGATGAGAATAATAATATTATCTTGCTGGAAGCCTCTTGGGCCCCATTTTTACGTTTTTCCGGTATGGATTTATAGCGCCGGAGTTCTGATTGTTTTTTTAACTTTGGCGGCGTCAGCCCAGGGTCCGACCACGAATGTGCCGGTAGCTGGCAGTAATTTATTAGCGCTGTCATTTTCCGAAGGTCGGAACACTGCGCCGGTTGTATGGGAGGGGGGGCAGGATAGCGGGAGCCTGGGGCATCCGCGGGGATGTGGTATGGAATATCGCGCCGGTTACCGCTGGGATCTGCCGGTGGATTTAAGCGATCAGGGCGACGTGTCGGCTCAGCATATTGGCGCCGGCATGACCACCCGCTTGCCGTGGAACAAGGCGCTGATCGTCTCGCTTGATGTGGATGTGGATTACGTATCATATAGTTTCTCGGTGGATGAAGATAGTCTGTTCGATACTCCCGGTCTGATGCGGCATGCGGCGGACGTGCGTATTGGTCCCATGCTGGCCGGCCGGATCAATAAACGCTGGTCGTGGATGGCAAAAGTCACCGGCGCGTTCACCGGCGAAACGGATGCCGATGCCTGGAAGTCATTCAACGCTGGAATGTTGGCTGGGGCCGGATATACCGTGAATCCGAAGCTGAAACTGGTGTTGGCTGTGGTGACCAGCTCGATGCTGGCGGATCAGCCGCTGGTGTTTCCGATTATCGGTTTTGATTGGATGCCCAATGATCGTCTACGTGTTGCCACCCGCGGTCCCGGCCTGGATATTATTATGAAATTGACGCCGGAGACGACTCTGACGGTCAAGGGACGTTGGGAATATCGCCGGTATCATCTGGATGAAGACCGGGCGCCGGAGCCGGGTGGTATTTTCCGGGATCAGCGCGTGAACGCCGGGATTGAACTTAGCCGGCGCTTCTATCGCCGGGTGGAACTGACGCTTGAGGCCGGGACGTCCGTCTATCAGCAATTCAAGCTGGAGAATAGTGACGAAGACACGATAGAAAGAATTAATACTGATCCGGAAGCTTATCTGGGGGCCAAGGTGAGCGTGAATTTATAAGGACGGCTGGATTCCAGGCCTCGTAAAGATTCCACGGCGCCAGGATATCCCGGATGACTTCGTAGCGTTGGGGCGTTGTAGTGCCTTCCGTATAGGGGATCGTAACCTCAAATTTGTTCATAAGTTTCAGGGCCTGGTGTTCCTCCGGCAGGTATAACCAGGCATTCAGCACGTGTATGCCGGGACTCAGCCGCGATTGATGGAAGGCGATCCGCCAGCCGGAGCGGATCAGCCCGGGATTCCTCAACTGCCGGGCCACATCGTCCCGGTCTTCCATGACGCGGGCATAGGCGAGCACCTTTTGTGTTTCGTCGGTGACGATGACCCATTGTCCGGGCGCGCCGGTTGCCGGGTTACGCGCCCAGCCGTTGCCAATTACCTGGTCACTTGCCGTCTGCAGATGATCGGCGCATCCCGCGATAGCGGGAGCGGGATCCACAAAGTCAATCGGCATCAGCGCCGCGAGGTCCACCGCGGGAGCGACATCGAACTTCAGGACGCTGATCGGCGCGATGAGGTCGTTGTCCCGGAGCACGGTGTACACATTCAGCAACACGGGTCCAACGGGAAATTTGGCGGTGGAAAGCGCAAGCTTCCAGGATGATTGTGAATAATCGTCGGCGGCGATCACATGCGAGCGGGCCACTATGACCTCCTGGGTATTCACCAACAGCACTGCCCGGGCAGCGCGCTTAAGCTCAGGATCATAGGCCCGGCCGGTGATATAAAATGTGTTGGGCTGAAATCCCTTTACCGGCAGTTGCATAGGGTGCAGGGATTCGATTTTGCCGGCTGGAACCGGAATCACCTTGTATTCCGGGAACGCTTTCTTATCCCGGAACACGGAGAGCCCCTGCCGGGTCAGAAAATCTATCCGTGTTTTTAGTTTGACCGGATCCGGAAAACTGCGCGCCAGGATGGATTGGTCCGGCAGAAACGATAATAATTCATTGCGGACAGTCAGCAGGTCGGCATGTTTCTGTTGCCAGAGTGTCAGCAAGCTCACGGATGATACCGCAAACAGTCCGGCGCCGGTGAGGAGTAATAAGCACAGCAGGGTTTTAATGCCCGCCAGCAGACGGTGAAAACGCGGGTTGGCGGTATTTACCGCAATGAAGGTCAGCATGAGTGTGGATATCCAGAAAAGGTTTGATAACGTGGTGTAGCGGCTTTCCAGCGCGTGGGGTATCCCGTTGGCGGATCGCCCGATAGCAACGGCCATGGCGCCCAGCACGGCATAGATTCCCAGGGAAAACCAAAAGGCCATGGCCCGGCTTATCTGACGCGTCCGGAAAAGGACGATCAGGCTGGACACGCCAAAGAGCGTGCATCCGATCCCGCCCAGGCTGACGGGCACCCAAACGGGCATTTGCGGCGTGTTGGCGATGGCGCCGCCCAGGAATGCGAGGATGTAGCCAATAAATATATCCGGGTGATGAAGGAAAAATCCTAACGGCGGCATGCAGGACGGTTTCTGATAGCCGGTGTAATATACTGCCAGCAGGGCCATGGCAGTCAGTGTCCATATAATTCCCGGCCTGAAGCAGAAACGTTCTTTTTTCCATGAAACGGCCGCCAGCAGTGGCAGTCCCGCCACCCAGTACAGAATGCCGTTGGAATATGAGAACATGGCGATTGCGCCGGCCAACAGGGCTCCCAGAAATCGTGCCCGGGAAAATCCCGGCCGCGCAAGCAGAACCAGTCCCGCCGTGACAGCGGCGATATTCATGAATCCGATGATGGTGAAACCGAACGTCCAGGCTTCATATTGAAAGACTGAAAAAACCAGGAACGATATGATGACCGCAAGCCAGGGCGGTATCCGGCCGATACATTCCCGGCAGGTGCGGGCGCTTTGCCGTGCCAACAGCAGGAAGATCAGCGCGGCGAGGATCACAATACCGGCGACTTCAACATGGATATTCCAGCCGGTCAGGCGCGCCAGCGGAATCAGTATCAGCCGCGGGAAGAATATCCGGCTTTCATTGTGCTGGTCGAACAGGTCGCCAAAAGTCAGGGAACCTTCGAAGGATTTCTGCAGGTAAGGCGCCAGGTCCCATGCGTCCAGGTAGGGCATATCGATGGCGAATTGGACGATCCAATACAATAGGAAAAGAAACGGGGCCAGTGTCAGGATGGCCCACAGCGTTTTTTTACAACTGAATATTTTCTGATTCATAATGAATAGATTCTATGCAGTAGTCAAACATGAGCCCAAATGGTTCACACTGAAACCATGAAAAATTAGACCCACCCCGGCTACGCCACCCCTCCTATGGAGGGGAACTCAACCTGATCCCCTCCCGGGAGGGGCGGGGGTGGGTTATTTTCAGACCAGAATCTATTTCAACCCGGTAATAGCGGTAATAACGGCGTCCTGGTCCTGCTTGCTCAGTGTGTTATAGAAGGGCAGGCGGACGATCCGGTCGCTGATGATTTCCGTCACGGGACAATCTCCCGGTTTGCCGCCTAACCGGCGGCCCATCTCGGAAAGATGCAGCGGCAGGTAGTGGAAGACGCTTAAAATGCCTTTGGTTTTCAGGAATTCAATCGTGGCCTGGCGCCGGCGCAGGCTGGGAAATATCAAGTAGAACATGTGATAAGATTGTTCGCAATGGGGCGGTATCACCGGCAGATGCACCTCGTGGGTGTTGGCCCAGTCCGCCAGACCGACCCGGTAGGTGTCCCATAAGCGTTGGCGCGCGGCTTGAATGTGTTCCCAGGCTTCCAACTGCCCGAACAGGAAGGCGGCCAGCAGGTCGGAAGGCAGATAACTGGATCCCACATCAACCCAGGAGTATTTGTCAACCTGGCCGCGAAAAAACCGGCTCCGGTTGGTGCCTTTTTCCCGGATGATTTCCGCGCGCTCGCTATAACGCGGATCGTTGATCAGCAGGGCCCCGCCCTCGCCGCACACTACGTTTTTGGTTTCATGGAAACTCTGGGTGGCGAAACTGCCGAAAGTGCCCAGGCATTTACCGCGATACCGGCCGAACAGCCCGTGGGCGTTGTCCTCGATAACGGTAATGCCGTGGCGTGCCGCGATCGCGAGGATGGCGTCCATTTCACAGCCGACACCGGCGTAATGGACCGCGACGATTGCCCGGGTCCTGGGGGTAATCAGGTGTTCCAGTTGGGCTTCGTCAAGATTCAGCGTATCCCGGCGAATATCAATGAAGACCGGCTTGGCCCCGCGCAGGACAAACGCGTTGGCTGTTGAAACGAACGTGAAGGACGGCATGATAACTTCATCGCCCGGCTGAATGTTCAACAGCAAGGCGGTCATTTCAAGGGCGTGGGTGCAGGAAGTAGTCAGCAGGGCTTGGGGAACTCCCACCTGTTTTTCCAGGAATTCATGGCATTTGCGGGTAAACGGGCCGTCGCCGGAAATCTGACCGTAGGCGACGGCTTCCGCCATGTATTGCTGTTCATTGCCCATGAACGTGGGCCGGTTAAAGGGAATCGGGTACATATATTTAATCAAAGGTGTTTGATTCGGTTTCTCCAGTATCCATGTCTGCGTTTGCAGTGCGCAATTGCAATGATCCAAATGCGCTCATTGAGATATATGTAGACAACGACGTAAGGAAAGCGATGCGTGAGATTGTTCCTCGTAATACGTAACCGCATCCCACAGTTCGACCTCGGCTTTGTGCAGAATGATCGCCGGCGTCATTTGTATTTGGCCTTGATGTCGGCGAAGACGTTTTCGGCGGGACGGCCCGGCGCCTTGCCTTCACGCACCATCTGGACACGGCGTTGAATCTCTCGCTCTTGCTCGGGACCAAGCTCGAAATGAGCAGGGGTATCGAGACTTAAGATCAGATCGTGCGCGAGACTGGTGCGCTCGCTGGCCGACAACGCCATGGCTTCACTATGGAGTTCTTGAACCGTATTCATGATTGAATAGTATCAATGTCGGTGGTGACTTGTCAACTCGGTGATCAGCAGAACATTACGGCTCAGCGGCGGCATGCTTAATATACCGTATGCTGAAGCCACCGGTTCGGCATTTTTCAGTTCTTTCCGATAACGTATGACTTCGAGGGAAATACCAAAATTGAGCATCTTGGACCCACCATCCGTTTTAAACCCCATGGCTTCGTAAAAACGTCTTGCCCTTGGGTTTTGAGTGAAGACCCAAATAAAAAATTTGGCATAACCTCGTTCTTTCAACGCATTCTCGGCATGTTTGTACAAAACGGTGCCGCATCCTTTTCTCCAATCGTCGGGGGCAACATAGATTCCCCAAATCTCTCCGGAAGTTGTTTTATCGGTATCGGCCCCACGATAAGGTTCGAACGTGACGAATCCGAGGATTCTTCCTTCCAGTTCAACCAGGTCAGTTTCTACATCACCAGTCCTAAGCCGCTGTCGAAAATTATCAGTCCTGCGATCGTAGTCCAATGAATCGAGGTGAGTGTCGGGTACAAGTCCTTGGTAAGCCACACGCCATGAGTCCACATGGATCTTGGCTAACTGAGACGCATCATCAGTTGTTGCATGTCGAACTTTCGTCTCTTTATATTCTGCCCAATCGGGTAGCCGGGGGTTTTCCCCCCGGCTCCCACACCACCTTTCTATTACCCATAAGTATCATACCTGCACCGCTAGGTTCC
>CAYQNY010000055.1:0-18122 GCA_964418925.1 uncultured Verrucomicrobiota bacterium | reverse complement strand
GGGTTTTCGCGAGAGTGAAAACCCGACGGGGTCGTCCACTCAGCCACCCTTCCGAACGTTGCCAGTCTCGCATCTCAAAAGACTATGCCATTGATGAACGTGGATCAATCTAAATCAAAAGGGATTGGGCTGGGCTTCACGCGGGTAGGCGTCAATGCCGCCGCCACTCGCCTGGCGGCATATTGAAATATTGGCGAAAGACCCGGGATAGCGAGTATTCATTACCCAGGCCCGTCCGCGGCGCGATGTCTTTCAGCGGCAGGTTGGTGCTCAGGTCGGGGGGAGCAGGGTCAGACCTTGAATTAGCAATTAACATAAGAGTTGTCTTTTGGAGTCGTGCAGGAATAGTCTCTGCCGGAAAACTGGGGGCAGCCCTTAAGATAAGACGATCATTGGAAGCACCTCTCGATGGGGGATGGGAACGGTTTTTTCCTCCATGCTTGACACTCCGGACCGCTCGGCTTATCATCGCCGTCATGGAGACGCTTATTCAGGCAGATTCCACCGGCAACTGGTATTTCTTCAAATCCTCCGGCTTCTACCTCTGCGACGGCCTATACTACCTCGTCCTGCCGTGATGACATCTTTCTGCGAAGATTTTTTCGCGCTAAGCCTTGCCCGCCTTATCTTGCCGCCGGCTGTTCTTTCAGACAGCGTTTCACCGCGGCGTGAATTCGTCCGTTGGTGGCTAGAAATGATACGCGATTACCGGACCCCATGCTGAGTATTTCCGACCGGCCCCCGGCCTGTTCAACAATCAATGCTCCGGCCGCCACATCCCATAAAAACACGCCGGATTCAAAGAATCCATCCGTTTTTCCACAGGCCACGTGACAGATATCCAGGGCGGCGGAGCCCATGATTCGCATTTTTTGGGTACGCTTGCTAAGCATCTGGAATAGATGCAGGGAACTTTTCATGTTGGCAGGTTCCTTGTCAATGCCCGTGGCGATGATTGCATCTTTCAACCGTGTTGTTGTGGAAACGGAAATTGGCCGGTTATTGCAGAGCGATGGGCGTCCCGCCCGCGCGGTGTAACAGACATCCAGATCCGGCGCCGCCACGGCGCCGGCAACGGTTTGACCGTGTATCTGGACGGCGACCGAACTGCACCAGAGCGGCAGTCCGTGAAAATAATTTACCGTGCCGTCAATGGGATCAATAATCCAGCGGATATCCGCCGGGGGGCGCGTTTGATCGTCTTCTTCGCCCAATATCCCGTGCTGAGGGAACCGGCGCCGGATAAGGCGCTCGGCTATGGTTTGACATTCCTTGTCCAGCACCAGCTTGACGTCATGTGTAAACCGGCGCGCGATTTCCCGCCGCCGATGGCCCTGGCGCACGGCATGGCGGCTGGCCGCCTTGGCCGCGGCAATGGCGCACTCGAGCAAGTCATCAAGATCGTTGACGGGTGTTGGTTTTCTTTTCATCGTGGTTTTTACTGGCGGCAAAGGTCTGACCTGAATTATTCCAACGCGGGCAAGTCCAAGTTTGATGTTCCTCTCCTGGCAGTGTGATTGAATTCGGTTCGAAAAAGGCGACGGTGATCTTAGGCCGCCTGCAGGTTTGCCGCGCTTGCGCATACACAAGTATAGCGCTGCGCGTGGCGCACCCCGCCGGAAGCGGGGCAAGCCCGCATCTTTATCCCGCCTTCAGCGGGACGGCCCAAGCCCTGTCCCGCTCTGCAGCGGGATTACCTTGCTTTTTCGAAGTCCGCTCCGCGGACAACCGAATTCAACACACGGTGGCATCCGGCTTCGCTGAAGCTACGCCGGACAAGTCGCTGACACGGAGGTCGGCAATTCCCCGCGTGATTTTCTTGTTTTTCCCGCCAGAGTCCGGCAACCGCCGGATATAGCGGTTCCTGATGGATCAGGCACTAATAGTCTACAGCCTATAGCCTACAGTCTCGGCGTCCCTGTGGGACGCCAGTATGCTCACTCAATTTTTTCCGGGCAGGACCGGCGGCATCGGACATCCTAGGGCATCGGCAATCGCCCGCAGCAGTTCCGCTTCCGTCCGGGTGACCTGCCCGTCGGCCCCGACGCAGACGGCGCAAGCTGCCAGGACCATTTTTTTGATTTGGGGCGATGCGACGGCCAGCTTATTGATGGCCTGATCAGCCGGCTGGAGTCCGCATTTATCCCGGGGTAAAAGTGTCAGCGGGGTCCTCAGCCTGTTTGCGCCCAGCCGGAAGGCCGACTCGGCTTGTCCGGTTTCCGGATGTCCATAATAGGCCAGCGTGGAAAGGAGTGCGCGCGCCGCCGGCAAAAGCGGTTTGAGCGCATAGTATTGAACGATCGGACCTTGCTGAGGATTGAAGATTGATTCCAGGTGACGTACCACCATCCGTTGCAGGGTGTATTCAAAAAGGCTGATTGTTCCATCCGCGGTGATAAGGTAATGCAGGTTATCCTTGAACCTGGCATACTGGAGCTTGGAGAGTGAACGCAGGGTGGCCAGGGTCAGGTCTGTCAGTGGCAGTCTGCATTCGGCGTCCAGCTTATCCAGGGCAGGCAGGCTGGCTGTTATCGCCTGGTAAACCGGGGGCTCGCTGTGTTGTTGCAAATAGGTCAATTCTGTGCCCCGAAGATCGGCCTTGCGGCTGAGCAGCAGACCGTAAATCAGGGCGCGGGCGCCGACCGGATCGCGGGCGATATCCTGAACGTCCTGGGGGATGGCGGCCATCACCGTGGAGGCATAGATCAAATGCTCCGCTTGTGGTTGACCAATGCTTTTGGTAACTGTCTCCGATTGGATATCCCGCCCGGTCGGTGTTACTTGCTGTTCCGCCAGCATGGAAACCGGCGTCCGGCCTGGCGTGGGCCCGGCCGCAGCGGCAATGTCACGGGCCGTGGCGCGGGCGGCGGTTGGCGATATTTGGGAAAAAGTGCCGTCAAACGAGGAGTCAATCCGTTGGATACGTTCTGTTAGCGGGGGGTGGGTCGCCATTAAGTTGAAAAACGAAGCCCGTAATCCATTGGCAAAAAACAGATGACTGGCCTCCTCGGCCTTGGGATGAGCGATCCGTGACCCGCCGGTAAAACCGCCGATTTTTTTCAACGCGCCGCCCAGGCCCCCGGGGTTGCGGGTGAACTGCACGGCAGCGGCGTCCGCCAGGAATTCACGCTGACGTGATACGGCGCTTTTGATGAGCTTGGCGAAAAAGACGCCGACATATCCGATGATTATCAGGCTCAATCCCAGTACTATAACCAGTAACACTCCGCCGCCCTTCTTTTTACCGCCGCCTGACGAGCGTGACGAGGGGGAGAATATAACGAGACGGAATATCATAAAGCCGATTAGCGCGATGATCAGGATTCCATGCAGAATGCCCATCAGACGAAGATTAAGCCGCATATCGCCGTTGAGGATATGGCTGAACTCGTGGGCAATGACGCCCTGCAGTTCATCGCGCGTCAGCAGGGTCATACAGCCGTGGGTCACGCCGATGATGGCGTTGGCCGGAGAAAAACCGGCGGCAAAGGCGTTGATGCTTTCTTCGTCTTCCAGCAGGAAAACCCGGGGCACGGGGATGCCGGACGCGATTGACATTTCCTCCACGATATTAAGCAGACGCCGTTCGGACATATCCTTTGCATTCGGAGGAATGGGACGCGCGCCCAATGACATGGCTATCGATTCGCCGCCCCGCGACAGCGAGATTATCTTATACAGGGAGCCAATGACGATCACCAGGACCGTTCCGGCCACTACCCAGATAAACAGCTCCGGGTTCCACCACGCAACCACTACGTCGGGTTTGGGCTGGGGATACTTGGCCTGCCAAATAAAGATCAGGGCAAATACGCCATACACGGCAATGATAATCAGGGTGACTGCCAGGAAGAAATACCCGATCAACAGCGCGGTTTTGCGCCGAGCGCGGTCTTGATGTTCAAAAAAGTCCATTTAAATTTTTATTTTGAAAAATTTAAAAGGCGACTTTGGGAGCTTCCCGCTCCGCTGCCACCGTGATTTCAAAAAGCTGGGCCGCATTAAATCCGAACGGCTTGGCAATCAGCATGTCCGGGAAGGACTCCCGGGTGGTGTTATAGACCATGACCGCGTCGTTGTAGGCCTGGCGGGCAAATGAAACCTTGTTTTCAGTGGACGACAGTTCTTCCATCAGCATGGCCATGTTCTGGTTGGCCTTCAGGTCGGGATAGGCTTCCACCACGGCGAACAGGCGGCCCAGGGCGCCGGTCAGCGTGGCTTCTGCTCCCATCAAGCCCTTGATCGCGGAGGCATTCTCGGGATTTATCGCGGCCTTCTGGCCGGCCGTGGAGGCCTGGTTGCGTGCCGCGGTGACCGCTTCCAGCGTTTCCCGCTCATGCTTGATATAGCCTTTGGCGGTTTCCACCAGGTTGGGGATCAGGTCGTAACGTCGTTTGAGCTGAACGTCGATCTGGGCAAAGGAGTTCTTGAACCGGTTGCGCAGGGTTACCAGCCGATTGTAGGTCTTAACCACGATGAAGGCGACGATCGCCAGGAAAATCAGAACCAATAACAGCATGATCATGACAACTCTCCTTATTGGATGTGACGGAACATTCCGAACTATTAAATATTATCATACCGTATTCGATCCTGGTGTCAAAATATTATTCCGTGTTTAATATTTTCGAGTGACCGCCCATCCGCTTCGTGCTGCCGTTATATTCGACTTTCTCGCATGTCGGGGCGTAGCGCAGACTGGTAGCGCGTTTGCTTGGGGTGTAAAAGGTCTCGGGTGCTTCGACCCTCCTGCGCCATTCCTGGCTACGGAGGGCAGGCCTTCCTTTCACGTCGTGCCGCAACTGCGGCATAAGTGACCACTTATCCCAATTGTTGTCAACTGGGATGACGTGGCGCCGTCACTTTGCCGGGCGGGCTTGCCCGCCGACCTATCCTCCGAAGCGGCTTCGCGTAGGTGGAGCTTGCGTGCCAAGCCATAGCCCTGTGACGGCTGGTAAGCTTCAGTAAATTTGTCGTTGCCCACGCGGAATGTCTACTCGCCTCCAGCGCGCCGAATGTGTTTCACCTGCCGGCCACTTCGCGTAGCTGACGTTGCCTGCGGAGGGTCCAGATGTGCCCCCGCCGGCCCTGCGTGGAGTGACATTCCGTTTGGCTTTAGCCTGTTGCGCCATCTTATTGGCTTCTGTTGCTATTTGGTGAAACGCTGAGATATCAGGTGATAGAATGAGTTTCAGCAGGATGTTCTCTGTATTGGCGAACAGGGCCAGCTTCGAACCCGGTCTCAGGCCGATACGTTTTCGGACATGGCCCGGGATCACTAATTGTCCCTTCGACGAAAGCCGTACGATATCCAAATACATAGGCCACCTTATGAAGTAAGAAATTCTTACTTGATAGAAAGACGATAAATGAATGGTGAGATCCCGTTAACATGTTATTAAAGAGAACGGCGGGGCGAAGGGGCAGGTTTCGAAAAGGTTGGCCGAGTTTGTTGCCGATGTTGGCGCGCCGCGTGGGGCTTGCCACGCATCCGGCGTGGTCACGCGACCTACAAATTCCTTTTTTTTGTAGGCCCACTCACCGAGTGGGCGCGATTTTAGACCATTTTGCAGAAGTCTATTTCCATCTTTGCGGCTTGTCATGCAGAGCGGAGCGCCCACCTTAGGCGGGTCCGCCTAGGGTGGAAAGCATCTCGGATTTGGGCAACAGCCTCTCAAGGGTTGGTCTAATCCCTCTAATCCAGCATGATGTTTATTGCTGTTGGCGGTATTTATTTTGGATAAGCAGGTAATTGCATTAAAGCTTGACAACAGCGCAATTATGTTCTTTAATATATAAAATATTAGGTTTTTGTGTCCGCGATAATTGTCTTATTATGAAAGGATTGCTATGAAAGTATGTCAACATCTTGTTCTTGGTGTTTTCTGTGTGTTGGGCCTGTTGTTCGCTTGGTGCCCAAACGAGTGCGCTGCGTGGGATAACTTGCTCAATGTGTGTGTAGCCAGCAACACACAGGCCAATTTTACTCTACAGAAAATAGGCGACAATTATCTCGTTTGTTGGGAGGATAGCCGGCGCACGGGATATAAAGACATTTATGGACAGATGTTTGATAATAACTCGAATATATCGTGGACGGCAGGTGGAAACCTCCTAGTGGTCGCCGGCGCCGTAGTGGAAGGCAGAACCAACTATAACTCGCTAAGCACGATTTTTTTGGCACCAAACAGCACCAATGAATTTTTTCTGGCCTGGATGGAGGGAACTGATACCCGCGACTTGAACTGCTATATCAACTGCTACAACTTGAGCGCCAGCCCGCAATGGGGTGCGGCGGGAACTACGGTTCAAGCCGGCGATTCCGGGACCAGCGCGAGCATTGCCACCGACGGTGAGGGCGGGGTGTTTGCGTCCTGGTATTTTGGCGGCTGGTCAATTTGGTACGATCGAACGCGGGTCGCCCATTTTAATTCCGACGGAAACGTCACAATATCGTACGGGTCCATGAGCGATGCTAGTGGCGGCAATGGGGCGCCGGCGAACGATTCGCGCATGACGTATATTTCGCCGGGCGTCGCTATCATCACCTGGAAAGACAATAATGGCGGAGCATACTCCGGATGGAAGTCGCTCCGTGCTCAGAAACTCGACTCTACGAGGGCATGGGGAGGAATTGGGGTCTGTCTTTCGCTGGCACCCACGGTTATCGAAAATATTGTGGGTATCTATGATGTCGTGGCTGACGGAAATGGCGGCATCATCGGGATCTGGAATGATGCGCGCTACGGGAACAACGATATCTTTGCTCAGCTCGTGAATGGTAGTGGCTCCATTCTGTGGGGCACGGGCGGGATGGTGGTATGCACGGCCGCGGGTACCCAGACAAACCCCAGGCTGGCCGCGGACGGCAGCGGCGGTGCTGTTTTTGCCTGGGAGGACCTACGGGATAATGGGCGGCAGATTTTCGCCCAGCATTTCGACTCATCCGGGCAGGCGCAATGGTCAAGCAACGGTGTCCAGGTCAGCAGTATCATGGGCCTCGACCCGCGTATCATCCGGGCCAGCGACGGAAACTACTTCATTCTCTGGGCTGATAATGACTCGGACGGCGGGAGCACCGATGAATTACGGGTTCAAAAGATCAACAGCAGCGCGGAGAAATTGTGGTTAACCAACGGTGTTGTCATTACCGATGCGACGTCGTCGGCTCCCAGCGAATACGAGATTGCCTCTGACGGCGAAGGCGGCGCAATTGTCGTATGGAAGGACGGTCGTTCCGGCAATGACGACATTTACGCGCAGCGCGTGTTCAGCAACGGCTCTCTCTTCAGCATTTCCGCTCCCACCGGAATATCAGCAAGCGACGGTACATACGTGGATCGGGTCCTGGTGACATGGAACACACAGACTAATGCCACAAGCTATGAGATATGGCGGAATGCTTCAAACGACTCGTCATCAGCGAGTCAATTGACTGCCAGTGAAACATCAACCAGTTATGCTGACACGACAGTGACCCAGGAAAAGACCTATTATTATTGGGTCAAAGCGAGGAACTCAAGCGGAACGAGTGCGTTCAGTGATCCGGATACCGGTTATTCTTCAGCACAAGCGCATACTCCGGTTACGGATGATTTTGACGGAGATGGCCTGGCCGATCCGGCAGTCAAGGACAGTTCCGATAACTGGTATATCTGGATGTCCGGAAGTGGTTACCAGCAGGGCGGACCTTACGCGTTGGGAGTAACAGGCACAGCCGTTACTGCTGATTTTGACGGGGATGGTCTGGCCGATCCGGCCGTCATGAACAGTTCCGGCAACTGGTATATCTGTTTTTCCGGGTCAGGGTATCAGACTGGAGGACCGTATGCGCTGGGAGTGAGTGGAACACCGGTGGCGGCGGATATTGACGGGGATGCCAAGGCTGATCCGGCCGTCATGGACAGTTCCGGCAACTGGAACATCTGGTTTTCGGGCAGTGGATACCAATTGGGCGGACCTTACGCGTTGGGAGTAACAGGCACAGCAGTTGCTGCCGACTTTGACGGGGATGGTCTGGCCGATCCAGCCGTCATAAACAGTTCCGGCAACTGGTATATCTGGATGTCCGGAAGTGGGTACCAGCAGGGCGGTCCGTACGCGCTGGGACAGACAGGTACTCCAGTTGCAGGAGACTTTGACGGGGATGGTCTGGCCGATCCAGCGGTGGTATCCGCTACTGACGGATGGTATGTGTGGTTTTCCGCCGGCGGATATGCACAGGGTGGCCCCTATGCGCTTAGCGTGCAATGAGTTCGACAAGCATATCTGGCAAGGTCGGTGCTGAGCATCACCTTTTGGCCGCGTATTAGGTATGATGGCCGGTTGGACTTTTTCAATGGGGATGATGTCTTTCATTTCCCCTCTACGTACTGATCCCGCCACTCGCGGCACAATTTGCGGCCGCCACCGCCTATCACGATAGAGCGTTTAATACTGAAATACGAGGCGCGACACCTAATCCATCGCCTGATATTTCATCAGGTAAGAAAATCTTACGCGATAGGGAACGAGGAACTAGGGAACGAGGGGTCTGCCCTTAGAATAAAGAATAAAAACTTGTTCCAAAACACTCAGCTGGCAGGGAATAAAAAAAAGGGAATTGAAGCTCCGGCAATTCGCAATCCACTCCCGCTTTCAGACGGCGAAGCCATGCTTCACCGAATACAAAGCGCAAGCTTCCGCCTTCGCCAGCCTACGGCGGACAAGCCGCTGGCGCACTCCAAGGCTATTGTTCATCATATGTAGTTGATATCAGGGGGCGGTGCCAGGTTGTGATTCCGTGTTTGAAAATCCCGGTCAGCCTGTGTTATCCTGTTCCTGATTAGTTTTAATTCCCGGGGAGTTATCAGCATGAATGTCACGCAAAAGATATTATCCGAGCATCTGGTTGGCGGATCGCCGGTGCCGGGCGGGGAAATCGCTCTGCGCATGGATCAAACCCTGACTCAGGACGCCACGGGAACAATGGCGTATTTGCAGTTTGAGGCCATGGGTCTGGAGCGGATCAAAAACGAGCTGGCTGTCAGTTACGTGGATCATAATACCATTCAGGTCGGATTTGAAAATGCGGACGATCACCGTTACCTGCAGTCCGTGGCCGCCCGCTTCGGGATCGTCTTCTCCCGGCCGGGCAACGGGATTTGCCATCAATTGCATTTGGAACGGTTCGGGGCGCCGGGCAAGACGTTGCTGGGGGCCGATTCCCATACGCCCACCGGTGGTGGACTGGGAATGTTGGCTATCGGCGCCGGCGGCCTGGATGTCGCGGTTGCCATGGCCGGCGGACCGTTTTATCTTACGGCGCCAAAGGTAATTCGCATTGCTTTGCAAGGCCGGCTCAAACCGTGGGTGTCGGCCAAGGATGTTATCCTGAAAGTGCTGGAGCTGTTTGGAACGCAAGGCAATGGCGGTTGTGTTTTTGAATATGGCGGGCCGGGACTTGCTCATCTCGACGTGCCCGAACGGGCGACGATCGCCAACATGGGCGCTGAATGCGGGGTGACCACCTCCGTGTTCCCCAGTGACGCGCTTACCCGCCGATTTCTTGAAGCGCAGGGCAGGGGAGCGGTCTGGCGGGAATTACTGCCCGATGCTGATGCGGTCTATGATCGCGAAGTAACCATTAATCTGGCGGAGCTTGAGCCACTGGCCGCGGCGCCGCATTCGCCGGGCAATGTCGTGTCCGTGGCCAGCCTGGAAGGTCTGAAGGTTGATCAGGTTCTGATCGGCTCCTGCACCAATTCATCGTATCGGGATCTCAAAACCGTTGCCCGGTTGCTGGCTGGGCGGACGGCGC
This sequence comes from uncultured Verrucomicrobiota bacterium, assembly GCA_964418925.1. GTDB lineage: Bacteria > Verrucomicrobiota > Kiritimatiellia > JAAZAB01 > JAAZAB01 > CAYQNY01. Next base: position 8,323 of record CAYQNY010000055.1, on the reverse strand, counting down.
ATCCGGACGTCAGCCTGGGTATCGCGCCGGGATCGCGCCAGGTCATGGCCATGCTGGCGAAGGACAAGAGCCTGGCGGTCCTGGTGGCCGCCGGAGCGCGGATACTGGAAAATACCTGCGGATTCTGCATCGGCAACTCGATGTCGCCGGAAACGGATGGTGTCTCTTTGCGCACCTCGAACCGCAATTTTGAGGGGCGGTCGGGAACACCTTCGGCCAAGGTGTATTTGGTCAGCCCCGAGGTGGCCGCGGTCGCGGCGATTCACGGACGTATCCGGGATCCGCGTCAGACGGATCTGGAATGCCCGCGCGTGACCATGCCTAAGGCCTTTAATATTGATGATTCCATGTTCATCCGCCCGCCGGAGGATGCCTCCGGGATAAAAATTGTACGGGGCCCGAATATCGGCGCGCCGCCGGAAAATGTTGAACTGCCGGCTGACCTGGTCGGCGTGGCGACAATCAAGGTTGGGGATAAGATTACCACCGATCATATCATGCCCGCGGGGGCGCGGCTGAAATACCGTTCGAATATTCCGGTTTATTCGCAGTATGTGTTTGAGCCGGTGGATCCCGGGTTTGCCGGGCGCGCGGAGAAAATTCGGGATGATGGCGGGCATAATATTATTATCGCCGGTGAATCCTATGGGCAGGGATCAAGCCGGGAACATGCGGCGATCTGCCCGATGTTCCTCGGCGTCAAGGCCGTGGTAGCCAAGTCCTTTGAGCGGATTCATGAGGCCAACCTGATCAATGCCGGGATCATCCCCCTGGTGTTTGCGCGCGCCGCCGATTATGACAAAATCACGGCGGGCGATCGCCTGCGGGTGGCGGGCGTTCGTCAGGCCGTTACGGCGGGCCAGCCGATTGTCTTGCGCGATGAAACCAGCGGCGCGGATATTCCGCTGAAGCTCGCAATCTCCAAGCGGAAAGCCGAGATGCTGCTGGCCGGCGGTTTGTTGAATGTTATGACGACGTCCCGCTGATGGCAGTGCGGCGTAGATGTTGATGGTCTGCAGATCCGGCCTGAAGTATTGCCACGAAAGGACTACTCCGCTGACTTGCCTCTTTCTCTTTCCCAGAATTGGCGGGGAGTAATGATGTTGAGTGTGCCCACGCGTTTCAAGGTCAGCATCTCCTTATCGCCGGTGACAAGCAGTTTCGCACCCCCATTGACGGCCGAAGTGATGATGGCAATGTCGGCGGCGTCTTTAAGTGATACATTGGCGAGAGGTTGCGACTCTGCCATGATGGTGTCTTGGCGAAGAAGCCGGACGACATCGGTAATTAGGTCGGGTGGGGATCCAAATTTGTCTTTCAGAATCCGCTGGAGCTCGCCCAGGAGATGCTCTGAAACCACCAGTTCATGGAACTCGATGGCTGTGCGTAGCACGTCGGCACAAAGCCCCCTTGTGGCGGTGGCGCTGGCAATCACGTTGGTGTCCAGAAACACCTTCATGACACCTGAGCGAAAACGTCTTCGTCGGTAAGGAAACCCCGCGCTTCGGCAAAGGGCATCATTCGGCGACGAATGGCCTCAAACTGCGTGAGACGGAGTTGACGTCGCAAGGCGTCGCGGGCCACTTCGCTCCGGTTCCTGCCGGTCTGGTGGCTGACCTTGCCTAGAAGACGATATAAGTCTTTATCCAATCGAATACTGAGTGTTGATGTTTTCATGTCAGACAATGTATGACATTATCGTTTTGTTGTCAATCTCTTTTTTATAAAAAACTGAGAGCTGAAGGCAATGTTACATCCGCGAAAACAGGGGTGTGTCATTCTCGCGGCAGGCCTGTGCCTTTGTGGCGAATCGATCTTAGGCAAACACGGCGCCGGTGCCGGCGCTGGTTACCTGCTGGGCATAACGCTGTAAATACCCGGTGGTGATCTTTGGCGTGAACGGCGGCTGGTTGGTACGGCGTCGTTCCAGTTCGTCCGCGGGCACCGTGGTCTCCAGGCGGTGGTTGGGGATATCAATCCGGATCGTGTCGCCGTCGTTCAAGAGCCCGATGATGCCGCCGCTGGCGGCTTCCGGAGAGACATGCCCGATGCACGCGCCGCGCGTACCGCCGGAAAAACGGCCGTCCGTGATCAGGGCCACCTTTTCGCCCAGACCCTGGCCCATGATGTAGGAAGTGGGGCCCAGCATCTCCTGCATGCCCGGTCCGCCGCGCGGTCCTTCATAGCGGATCACAACCACATTGCCTGCTTGCACGCGTCCCTGGAGAATGCCTTCACAGGCTTCTTCCTGGGAGTTGAAAATAATGGCCTTACCTTCAAATGTCAGCATGGAGGGCGCCACACCGGCGGTTTTGACGACTGAGCCTTCTGTGGCCAAGTTGCCCCAGAGAACAGCCAGGCCGCCGGTCTTGGAATAAGGATTATCCAGCGACCGGATGACCTCCGTATCATTTACCGTGGCCCGGGCGATATTACGGCCGATGGTTTTACCGGTTACCGTCAGGGCGTTCGGATGAATCAGGTCCTTGATGGCGCTGATGGTTTTGATGATTGCGCTGATTCCGCCGGCGCGGTCCACGTCCTCCATGTGAAATTTGCTGGAAGGTGATACCTTGCAGATGTTGAAGCATTTCCCGGATATCGCGTTAATCCGGTTCAAGTCATAGTTCACACCGGCTTCATGGGCGATGGCCAAGGTATGCAGTACCGTGTTGGTGCTGCCGCCCATGGCCATATCCGTGGCGAAGGCGTTATCCAGCGCCTCGACCGTGACGATGTCGCGCGGTTTGGGTCCATTATCTTTAGCCATGGCGACGATCCGTTTAGCCGCCTGGGTATAAATCTTTTTGCGCCGGGGATCAGTGGCCAGGATGGTGCCGTTGCCGGGCAGGGCCATGCCGAGCGCCTCGCACAGGCAATTCATGGAATTGGCCGTGAACATGCCGGAGCATGATCCGCATCCGGGGCAGGCGGCCTCTTCGATGGTCTGCAATTGTGCTTCTGTAAGGGTTCCTTGCTTGCAAGCGGCCACGCCTTCAAACACGCTGATCAGATCCACGACAGTGCCGTCGGTCGTTTGTCCGGCGGCCATGGGTCCGCCGCTGACCATGAGCGTGGGGATATTCACGCGGAGCGCGCCCATCAGCATGCCCGGCACGATCTTGTCGCAGTTGGGAATACAGATCAACGCGTCGAAACAATGGGCCTTGGCCATGGATTCCACGCTATCGGCAATAAGTTCCCGGCTGGGCAGGGAATATTTCATACCGCTATGGCCCATGGCAATGCCATCGCAGATGCCGATGGTGTTGAATTCAAAGGGGATGCCGCCGGCCTTGCGGATACGGCGACAGATCCAACGTCCAACGGCATTCAGATGCACGTGCCCCGGGATGGTCTCGGTAAATGAATTACACACGCCGATGAAGGGCTTGTTAAAATCTTCAGGGTTCAGGCCAATGGCCCGCAAAAGGCTCCGATGCGGCGCCCGTTCCAATCCTTTTTTTACCTGGTCACTGTTCATGCTATGGCTCCTTTAGGTGATGAATAAGGCTGATTATCGTAGGACGATTCAACCCGCAATACAATAAAAAATGTTTTTTTCAGTTGCAAATACCCAGCCCAGCCTACTTTTAAAATTTTCATTGAACACCGAATACTGCGCCGAGTCTTTGATGCTGCCTTGTCATCACTAATGCGAGCTATGCCCGCAACCCAAATTCGCCGCACCACGCCTCTGGCGTGGCAAGCGCCGTTTACCCCGCTTAGAGCGGGGTGCGGCGCTACAACTGTAGTGCGTCACGATGTGACGCAATTCCCCCTTGTTTTTTATAGCGGTTGCTGATGCATGAGGTACTAATATTGACGATCGTCAATATTAGTGATGACATAAACGCCGCGCCGGCGCATCCTGTCAGCAGTGATTAGTTTTTGACAATCGCTTAAAACCTTCGAGTGGCAAGGCGGCGGAAGGGCCGTAGCAACGTCCTAAGCCCGGAGTCTGACAAAGGGGGATCGCCGGGTTAATCCATTCAAATGGAGCGCCTTCATCTTCCAGTTTACGTGTATGATCAATATATTGAGCGGCCATTTTCCCGGCGGCGGGCTAGACTTCTGCGAAATGGTCTAAAATCGCGCCCACTCGGTGAGTGGGCCTACAAAAAACAAGGAATTTGTAGGCCGCGTGACCACGCCGGATGCGTGGCAAGTCTCACGCGGCGCATTTCGCAGAAGTTTAGGCGGCGGGCATGAAAGGAGGTTATTTATTATTTTGACGGCTGAACCTTGGTAGTCTGGCCGGGTTGTTTCCTGCGGAGTACCAAAAACTGGGACTGGTCTATTGTACATGGTCTATCCGGACCACCTGGCCCGTATCGGCTGATTGTTCCGCTGCAAAACAAAGCCGCATGGTCTCGTAGGCATCCCGTGCCGGCGTCATCGGCGGCAGTTCCTGGGCCACTCGCCGCACGATGTCATACGTCTGATGCGTCGTATTGTGGTAGTAGAAGTAATCTTCCTTGGTATCCCACGTCAGATTCTCCACCCAGTCACTGGTCATTTTATCGGCCGAATCGCCAAATTGAAATCGTTTAATCCGGCGATAAAACACGTCGGTTTCCGCCGCGCCTTTGGTGCCGACCACGATGTAGCGTAATTTATGGCCATCGCCCATTTGCAGGTCCGTAATATTATCCGCCAGCGGGTCCCCGCGGAAAGTGGCCGGATAATTCAAATAAAAAGTGATGTGACTGACCGCGCCATTCTTGAATCGGTAGGAGGTATGGTAATTATCCCGCACCTCCATGTAAGGCACCACGTTGGGGGATGCAACCGTGAAAACATCCGCTACCTCCGCGCCGATCCACCACCTCGACAAATCCACATAATGGCTCAAGCGTTCCCCAAACGTCTCGCCGGCTTCGCCTTTCCGATTGCGCCATGCGTCCTTGGTATAGGTGGACGAGGTGTAGAGACAATGGGTGTTGACCACCTGGCCCAGCAAGCCCGCGTCAACCCATTCCTTGATCCTGGTATACAGCTTCGAATAACGCAGTTCCAAGCCAATCTGGAAAAACAGTTGCAAACGCTCGGCGGTTTCGACCATCTGGCGCGCATCGGTGAGGGTATTGGCCATGGGTTTCTCGCACATGACGGCCTTCCCGGCTTCCAGCGACTGAATCGTCAGTTCCTTGTGGGCCTGGTTGGCCGCTGTCACGAACACCAGGCGGACCGCCGGATCGGATAGAATCTCCTGAAGCTTGGTGGTGCCCTTGAGCCCGAATTGATCCCGCATTACCCGAATCCGTTCCTCGGCGACGTCATAGGCCGTAATTTCCGTTACTTGCGGGCATGCCCGCAATTCCTTGACGACTGTTTCCCCCATTTTTCCTGAACCTAAAACGGCAACTTTCATGATGGTCATTCTCCTGGTTGGTTTGATCACAAGCCCGTGTCAAATTCCAGAGTTTGCCCGTGCCGGATTTCCACTGCTTCGCCGACCGTCAATGGTTCACTCATCCCCTTGATATGCATCCGCACTTGATATATGCCGGGTGGAATAATAAATCTGCGCCACAACGGTTCCTGGTTATCGAAGCCGCGCTTGACTATCAGGATGGGTTTCTCAGCCCCTTTGGGGATTAGATCCCATCCTGTCACGTCGCCCGAATTGGGTGGCTTCTTCATCACAAAGCCCGTATCCAGAGTCACAGTTGTTTGGCGACCGGCCTGCACCTCAAGCGGGGAGGCCAATATCATCGGCGCCGGACTGCGATAATAATGAATCACCAGCTCATACGATCCACCCGGCACAGGCTTGGTCTTGAACAAATAATAATCATTATTTTTAACCACCGTGTGTACCACCACTCGTCCGGAACCGATTTCCCGCACCAGCAGTTCCGAAATGCTCGCGTCCGCCAGGCCATCCGCCACGTTCAACGCGATGGCGCCCAGGGTCACGTTGGTCACGCTCCCTCCGTCCACCGCTATATCCTGAAGAACAACTTCTGTCGGCGGCCGATAATTCGGATTGGCCAACTGCAGGATTAGCTCATAATCACCGGCTGGTAACGGATGCGTGCTGTCCGCGCCGGAGAGGGCCCCTTCCTTGATGATCTTGGCGTCACTTTTGCGTTTGATTTTGATGCCGGCCACGCTTCTTAAGGCATCCGGCGGCATCTGAATCCGGCATTTGCCCAAGCCTGTTTTACGGCGCACCACCTGCGTCTTGGATTTTTTAACTTTTTCTTCGATATCCTTGCGCACCGTTTCCAGGGCCGTCAGTAAGGCCGCGGCATCATTCGCCGCAAAGTAGCGGCCGCCGCCCGCTTCCGCCATGCACTCCAGTTGGGCCTTTTCCCCCGGCTTGATATTGTAGCCGACCACATGCATGATGAAGCGCAATTTACCCTGCTTCAGTTTTTTGACTTCGTCACACGGATTACCGCCGCAGGTTTCCTGGCCGTCGCTGAGCAGGACGATCGTCGTTTCCGCCGGCCGTGACTTCAGCAGATCAGCCACCTGTCTGACGGTGCGGGCGATGGGCGTTCGGCCGACCGGCTGGAGAGCATTCACCTTCTCAATCAAGAGGTTAATATCCGGTGTTCCCGGCGCAATCAGTATTTCCACGTCCTGGCAGTCATTCGGTCGGCGATGACCATAGGCCGCCAGGCCGATGCGGACTTCCGGCGGCAGCTTGGCCGCCACGGTCCGCAGTACTTCCTTGGCCACATCCAGTTTGGTCCGCCCTTCCATGGGCGCCTGCATGCTTCCCGAGGAATCGACGATAAAAAACAATTCTGGAAACTCTTGTGCCTTGCCGTTTACGCCCGGCAGTATTGACATTACGATGATTCCGGTCGCTAGCCATAACCATGATTTCATTGCTGCTTACTCCTTGCTATGAATGCGGTTGCTGATTTGTCATGACAAAACGGAAAAAAGGGCGTTTACATCAGCCTTGAGTTGTAATAGTTCATATGTTATCAATTAAAAAATATGACCTTAAGAGTAATGCATAACCTGATATTATCAAGGCTAATTTCCGTGCCAAGACCGGCCAGGCTTTTTGCAGCCGACTGGCGGGCCAAAGTCCGACCGGCTGCCAGGGGACTGGTGCTGTTTATCTTTATTTTTTATGGGCTTGGCATTGCTCATTCCACAGCCGCCGACTGGCACACCTACATGTGCGCCAAGCCGGGCAGACGGGCGCCCGGCTTTGTTCATGCAACCGCAGCCAAGGGAAAGTAGGGGCGCACTGGCGTTAAACTGATAATCCCGGAAAAGATCAGCAGGTTGCTGGGCCGGACCTCGGCCGGCAGTGGAAAATTAACCATATCCGAATCAATTTAACAACCGTCAAACAAGAGGGGCATCCAATGAACCGAACCTATGAATGGAACTTTCCGCTTCCCCGTACGCATACCGGCATGCTCCAGGGCAACGGCACCTTCGGTACCATGATCTGGGGCGCCGGCAGTGTCCTGTGCATCACCATCGGCCGCGCCGACTTCTGGGACCACCGCGGCGGTATGTCCTGGCGCGAGATAGCGGAAAATATGCCCCGGGCGAGCCTGCATGGCCAGGCGGGTAATGAGATCATTGGGTTGTGGGACGGGCTGGCGCTTGAGGAAAGCCACCCTCATCACTCACACCTGGCGGGGATTGTCCCGTTCGATGTCTTCCCGCTTGCCGATCCGCGCTGGCAGGGAATCCTGACGCGCAGTCTTGACAACTGGATATACCACGGTATCGGATTATGGTCCGGCTGGTGCGTGCCGCGGGCTGGAGCAGATTTTCAAGGATAGCGGGGTTGACCCGTGGATCGCGCGCAGTGATGACGAAGATGCCTCCGCCTGGCTTTTGAACAGCGGTGACGGATATTATGCGGTGGCGGTGAACAGCGAAAACACTGCCAGGACAATCGGGTTGCGTTTAAGAACCAAATATGACACAAAGCCGGTGGTCTATGATATGCTGACGGGACAGCGGCAGTTCGTGAAAATGAAGACTGGCGGAGTTGTCTTGCTGGAGGTTAAGCTGGCGCCGTTCTGGGGCCGGGCGTTTGCCCTGCTTCCTGCCGAACCGGACGGGTTGAACGTGACGGTTGCCTCCGATCAGGTGCAATCCGACCGTACGGTTAAATGCGAAGTTCAGGTAGTTGACGGAAAAAAGCGCGTGGTTTCCGCGCGGCTGCCTGTTGAGGTAAAAGTAACGGACGCTTCCGGCAGGCTACGGGAGGAATATAGCGGGGCAAGGGTGTTGGATAACGGCCGGTTGCTTTTGCCGCTGGAACTGGGAACCAACGATCCGGCGGGCAAATGGCGGATAGAGGTTAAACAACCATGGACAGGCTTGAAAG
>CAYQNY010000054.1:0-18178 GCA_964418925.1 uncultured Verrucomicrobiota bacterium | reverse complement strand
TGCACCATCTCCGGCGGCGAGCCGCTGTTGCAGGCCGAATTCTGCGCGGAGGTCTTCAAGCTCTTGCGGAAAGATGGGATACATTGCGCCATCGACACCTCCGGCGCAGTGAAATGGGAGAGTTTTAAAACCGTCCTGCCCTACACCGATATGTTCCTCTACGACGTTAAGCACACCAACGACAAGCTACATCGCGAGCATACTGGCAGTCCAAACCGCAGGATTATTGACAATCTTAAACGCCTCTCAGAATACGGCGTCCCGATTGAGATCCGTATCCCGACAATCCCCGGGTTCAACGCCGACGAGAAAAGCATGGCTGCCATGGGGAAGCTGTTGAGTGGACTGGCTAATATTGTCGGAGTGCGTCTGCTGCCGTATCATTTGGCGCGGTCGAAGTATGAGATGGTCGGATGGCTGGATACTATGCCGGATGTACCGGTTCCGGATACCGTCGTAATGGCAAATGCCGCAGAAATATTACGGGCATCCGGGCTTGACACGCTGATGAGCCAATGATATCAGATATGAAAATTGAATGTATGAAACATATGACCCGAATTTTGTCCGCACAGCGTGCAAAATTCGGGTTATAAGAAATGCAGAATGTAGAATGCGGAACGGAGCGAGGAACCACAGTCAGACGAGCGACCATACCCGCACTCTCGTTTTTCTTTCGGTGGTGGCGTCCTATGCGTACACTAACCTGGCGGCTTGGATTTTGCGCGCCAGCGCGGAACACGTGGGTTTACCCCGTGTCTCGCGGAAATGGCGCTGGCATGAAGTGGAAGTGTCCCGGAACGATTCGCTGCCTGTGGCCTTGATACGCCTCGTGCGGTTTCAACCGGCTGTTCTGGCCGCGACATTCCACAGTGTTTGATCTTGTTGTAGGCGCCGCGGATATTTTCAGACAGGTACATTTGGCAATTCTCGGCGACTATCTTGTGAAATTCTTTGTCCGATTGCTACCCTTACTTGATAGTACTACACGCATGTTAACATTACCTATTAAATTACCCATTACCTATTACCCAATACGCTGCCATTTGGCCTTCTTGCCACGGCCAAGACACTCGCTGGATTTATTTAATACCATATCCTTCAATACTTTACGAATCATATCCAAACTGACCTCCGGGCACTTCTGGTGGAGTTCTGTAACATGAAATGTCCCTTGGAAGCCTGCTGTTTCTTGTTTGGAATGATAAAATCCCGGCCTGATTGGAGTTCCCCAAGGGACCGGATGAACCGGGGTTCGCCGAACAAGAAACGGAGGTGCCCGATACTGTCGAGTTGAGTTTTCAACGTTTCATAAGCGTAGATCGTGAAATAGGCGGAGACGAAAGACAGGTAAGCTCCCGGCTTTATTCTATCCTTCAGGAACCTCCCGATGGCGCCCCGTTTTTAGTTGTCCCCAATACCTGAGCTGGTTTGCTTGAGTGACATTGTTTTGTGCCCCAGCGGCTGAAGTCCTGGTTTGACGCCAGCAGCCGCTATTCAAACCAGTACCATGATAACAATTTGGCGCTGAAAAACAAAATGGAAAGTTTTTCTGCTGGATTATGACTGCCGACTCCTGAATACTATCCCTCCATGGAGCGATGGACCTATTTTGTCCGGCGATTGTTGCTGATCATCCCGACCTTTATCGGGATAACGTTGGTCAGTTTCGGTTTGTGCCAGTTTATTCCCGGCGGGCCCGTGGAGCAGATGCTGATGCGCATGCGCGGCGCCGGGGCCGGCGAGGGCGCCCGCATGTCGTCAGCTGTCGGCGCGATTTCCGAGGCCCAGCGCCAGGCGCTGGAAAAGCATTTCGGGTTTGACCGGCCGGTGCTCCAACGCTACTGGAACTGGCTGGTGACGAATAAAATCGGCTTGGCGGTCGAGTCCTATCAATACCCCAACAAGACCGTCTGGCAGTTGATCAAGGAGCGTTTCCCGGTTTCCCTGATTTTCGGTCTGACCGGTTTTATACTGACGTATCTGGTGTGCATTCCGCTGGGTATTGCCAAGGCCATGCGGCATGGCAGTGCTTTCGACTGGATTTCCAGTGTGATCGTGTTTGTGGGTTACGCCATTCCCGCCTTTGCTTTCGGCATGGTGCTCAAGATGCTCTTCTGCGGCGCCACGGAAACGTTATGGAATGTATTTCCCATATCCGGGTTTCATTCCGAACAATTTGAGTTCCTGACGTTTCCACAGCAGGTCCATGATATTGCCATGCACATGGCGTTGCCCGTGTTGTGCTACATGATCGGTAATTTCGCCGTGCTTACCCTGCTCATGAAGAATTCACTCCTGGAACAGATCGGCCAGGATTACATCCGCCTGGTTCTGGCCCGGGGCGCCGGCCTGCGCCGGGCGATCTGGTTCCACGCCTTCCGCAACGCGCTCGTTCCAGTGGCCACCGGCTTTGGCGGCGTGCTGACGGTCATGTTCGCCGGGTCGGTCCTCATCGAGCGCGTGTTCGAAATCCCGGGCATGGGCCGCCTGAGCCTGGAGGCGATTGTCAGCCGGGATTACATGGTGTTTATGGGTATTTTATCGGTGACCGCGTTGCTCGGACTGCTGGGGCGGATCGTTTCCGACCTGGCCTATGTGTTGATTGACCCCCGTATTCATTTTCAATCCCAATGAAACTGAATCCACTGACTCGCAAACGCCTGCGTCGGTTCCAAAGCCTAAAGCGGGCCTACGTGGCGTTCTGGCTGTTGCTGGGGCTCTATGTCCTCAGCCTGGGCGCGGAACTGATCTGCAATGGAACCCCTATCATGGTCCGGTGCAACGGCCAAACCTATTTTCCCGTGTTTCGGTTCCATCCCGATGATGAATTCACTGCCAGCGGCAAATTGACCCGGCCGGATTACAAGCAGATTGCCCGGAGCCAACAATTCCGGCAGAATCCGGATAATTGGATGTTGTTCGCGCCGATCCCCTATGGGCCGTTGGAAAGCGTACCGGCTGAATCCATCCGACTGCCGGACCAGGTCAAAATCGTGCTGGAACCGATCCCGCTTATCGGCGTGGTGACTGTGCGTCCGGATTTGACGATTATCCGGGCATCGTCCGGCGACTGGTTTTTCGGCCTGGAGGATGCCGCGTTGACGGGTCGGCGCCTGACGGAGTTTCTGGACATGCCGGATGAATTCCGCCAGGCGCTCGTTGCGCGTTTTGCCAATCAGCCGGCGCCGTCGCTTGCGTTTGCGGGTGTGCTGAAGACCGGCCGGCCCAGCCGCCTCTCCGTGGCCACTTTTGCGCCGCGCCGCGCCGCGCCAGCCGCGGTGCGGGTAACATTCCGGGAAAGGGAGGAGTCGGCGTTGCGGCGTGAAACGGTTATAGTGGAGCGTTTACCCGCGGCGGACATCCAAGGCGCCGGGCTATGGCAGGCATTGGTGCCGGCCGACCGGCAGTCCCTGTTGGACAAAGCCCAACGCCGATTGGATGAACCAGTGGCGGGTACGACCATAACGGTGGCCGGCCGAACCATCGCCGTGCGGTTTACCAGGGAAGAGGTGCGTTACCCACTACGGCCGGTTGCCGGGCATCCGTTGGGGATTGACAGCGCGGGGCGCGACGTGCTGGCGCGGATATTATACGGATTGCGCATTGCGCTGACGTTCGGCTTCCTACTGGTTATCGTCACGATGGGCGTGGGGATTCTGATCGGGGCCATCCAGGGGTATTACGGCGGGGCCGTGGACATTGTTGGCCAGCGGCTGATTGAAATCTGGGATGCTCTGCCGTTTCTGTATATCCTGATTCTCATGGGCTCGGTCTTTGGGCGCAGTTTTGGACTACTGCTGCTTTGCTATGGCGTGTTCAACTGGGTGGGGATTTCATATTACCAGCGGGCGGAGTTTTTGCGTCTGCGCAAGATGGCGTTCGTGGAAGCCGCCCGCTGTATGGGGATTCCCGCGTGGAAAATCATGTTCCAGCATATCCTGCCCAACGCGCTGGTTCCGGTCATAACTTTCTTTCCGTTTTCGCTGGTCGGTGCGATCGGGTTGCTGGCGGCGCTGGATTACCTGGGTTTCGGCCTGCCGCCGCCTACGGCCAGCTGGGGTGAATTACTGACCCAGGCCCAGGAATATACCTGGGCCTGGTGGCTGGCGTTGTATCCTGCGCTGGCCTTGTTCATCGTGATGCTTTTGGGTGTGTTTGTCGGCGAGGGCGTGCGCAGCGCATTCGATCCGCGGCCCATCAGCCGGTTGGAATAGAAGGAATACGTAAGAAGGGACGGACACGATGAAACGTGTCCCTCCATGATCTACATGGCGTTTTGAGTTTTAGGTGGAGGGCCACGCTTTGTCGTGGCCGGGATTGAAGAGAAGACTGAACAATAGCATGGATACAAAACCGAGTCGTAAAACACCGGCACATCTTCCGATTTATAGCGCGTTTAACCGTGCCTTGATCGTATTTGTTACGGTGTGTACGAACAAAAAGAAAGACATTTTATGTCGTGAAAAAGCCCATGAATTGATTCTTGATGCATGGCGGCGGTCGGAATCATGGGAGGTTGGTTGTTATATAGTTATGTCTGATCATATTCATCTGTTTGTCAGTCCAAGTGTGAGGGACTATCCGGAATTGAAGAAATGGGTTCAATACTGGAAAATGCTCGTATCGCGGGAGTGGCCATGGCCTGATGAGCAGCCGATCTGGCAAAAGTCGTTCTGGGATACACAATTAAGAACGGGGGAACGCTATAGCGAAAAATGGGAATATGTGCGTCAGAATCCAGTCCGAAAAGGGCTGGTTACATGTCCGGAGAATTGGCCGTATCATGGAGAATTGAATACACTTTACTGGCATGATTAATGGAGGGCCACGCTTTGTCGTGGCCGTTCTTGGTGTAATTTAATATGGATGCATTACTCAAAGTGGAAAACCTGACCGTGGCCTTTCAGACCGACGCAGGCCGGTTACAGGCCGTGGATGGGGTGTCGTTCCATATCCGTCGCGGCGAGGTGCTGGGTTTAGTCGGCGAATCGGGATGCGGCAAGAGCGTAACCGCGCACAGCCTGGTGCGTCTGATTCCGTCCCCGCCAGGCCGGATTGAGACCGGCCGGATATGGTTCCAGGGCCGCGATCTGTTGCGTCTGTCGGTTGATGAACTCCGGGACGTTCGCGGGCGCGCCATTGGCATGATATTCCAGGATCCGTTGACAGCTTTGTCGCCGTTGCATCGGATTGGCGCCCAACTGGCGGAAACCATCCGTCTGCATCGGGCGATCGGACGGAGCGCAGCCTGGAAAATCGGTGAAGACTGGCTGAGGCGGGTCGGCATTCCCGATCCCGCGGAGCGTATGTTTGCCTATCCGCATCAATGTTCCGGCGGCATGCGTCAGCGGGTCATGATTGCCATGGCCCTGATGCTGAATCCCGACCTGGTCATTGCCGATGAACCCACCACGGCGCTGGATGTCACCATTCAGGCCCAGATTTTTGAACTTATGCTGGCCATGAAAAGCCGGACCTCGTCCGTCCTCCTGATTACTCATGATATGGGAGTGATCTGGGAACTTTGTAGTCGGGTCATTGTCATGTACGCGTCGCGTATCGTGGAGGAGGGGCGGGTGCCGGACGTGTTTGCAACGCCTTTGCATCCTTATACCCGGGGGTTGTTAAATTCAATGCCGTCCCGACAGGTCCGCGGGCGGCGGTTGGAAGCTATCCCGGGACAGGTACCTTCGCCATTGCAGTATCCGCGCGGCTGTCATTTTTGCGCGCGCTGTTCCCTGGCCATTGACCGGTGTCGATTTAAAAAACCGGCCCTGACGACGATTAATGATAATCGGCGCGTAGCCTGCTTCCGGGCAATGCCCGGGTAATTCCTGGTGATGGCTGAGTGAATCGAAGATGTGGAGTGCGGTAGTCATACTACCGCTTTGTTCCGCGAAGCTCATGCTTCGCGGCGGAAAAGCGCCAGCACGGCTTGCGCACTCCAAATCTTGTTTTTAGCTTAATAATATGAATAACCCGGCTTCTCATTCTGCGGCACCCTTGCTGGAAATCCGGAACCTGAAAACCTGGTTTCCGGTCCGGCGCGGTATTTTCTCCTCCCTTGCGGGGCATGTACGGGCGGTGGATGACGTGTCGTTATCAATCGGCCGGCAGGAAACACTGGGACTGGTGGGGGAGTCCGGTTGCGGCAAGACCACGCTGGGGCGCACCATCCTGGGGTTGGAGCGGGCCAGCGGGGGGTCCATTCGCTTTCACGGGCAGGAAATTCTGGCCCTCTCGGGCCGTGAACGGCAGCCGATCCGGCCGCGCCTCCAGATGGTATTTCAGGATCCGTATTCCTCGCTGAATCCGCGCATGACGGTCCTGGATATTGTCACGGAAGGACTGGTCGCATATCGGTTATTGCGGGGAACCCGCGCGCAGGAGGCGGTTCGGCTTTTGGACGAAGTCGGATTACCGGCCGACGCGATGTATCGGTATCCATTTGAGTTTTCCGGGGGACAGCGCCAGCGGATCAGCCTGGCTCGCGCCCTGTCGCTTCGTCCGGAATTAGTTGTCTGCGACGAAGCCGTCAGCGCGCTGGATGTTTCGGTGCAGGCGCAGATGCTCAACCTGATGATGGATTTGAAAGAGCGCCATGTGCTGTCCTATCTTTTTATTTCACATGACCTGGGCGTGGTAAAACATATATCCGACCGTGTGGCTGTCATGTATCTCGGGCGTATTGTGGAGGAAGGGCCTACCGAAGACGTCATGGAGCGCCCCTTGCATCCGTATACCCGGGCGTTGGTTGACGCGGTCCGCGTGCCGGGCCGCCCGCGCGGGCGGAGAATTGTCCTGGCCGGTGAAATCCCCTCGCCGTCCAATCCGCCGTCGGGTTGTCCGTTCCATACGCGTTGTCCCCGGGTCATGGACATCTGCCGGCGTCAGTATCCGGCGGAACGGCGGCTGGGTGAGCGGCGGGTCTGTTGCCATCTGGTCGGGCCGGAGAGCGGAAGGTTTTGACAGGATGAACCTTGGCCAGCGCAGGGCAAGCAGGGTGGGACAGGATCAGGGAAAAAGATCGGTCCTGTCAATCCTGTAATCCAGTCAATAAGTCCATGTATCGGAATTTTCCGCCAGCTTGTCCGGCGTAGCTTCAGCGAAGACGGAAGGCGGATCCGTCTTCGGCGGACAAAGTCCGCTATGAACATGCCGTATTTGTAGGAGCCGAACCCCTGTTCGGCGAAAGGTGAAGATCGCCGCATGGGGATGCGGCTCTTACAAAGCATTACCCTGATTACATTTGCGGTGATAGCCGCCTAATTAAATTCTTTTCGACTCAGGCGGCGTTGACATGTGTTGTCAGCCATTCCCGGCATTGTCGGTAACCATCTGCGGCGTCCAAGGCGCCTTCATATTCGGCAATGTAGTTGCCCTGGTATCCGGCCTGCTTCAGGCAGGCGAGCGCCGTTTCCAGGTGGACCTCTCCCTGGCCCAGCACCTGGCATTGGTAATTCGAACGATCGCCAATGCAATCCTTGAAATGTGTGCTTTTGACAAAGGGTGCCAGCCGCTTATAGAAGCCGTCAATGGCTTCCAGGCTGTGTCCATACCAGCGCAAGTTAGCGGTATCCAGATTGTTCCCGACCAGCGGATGCTTGAAGTGGTTCAGCACCTTCAGGAGCAGTTCGACGTCATTTGAGACCAGGCCGTGATTATCAATGGAAAAGGTTATACCCAGTTCTTCCATCCACGGCAGGCATTGTTCGATGCACCCGCAGATCGCTTTTTCGTAGTCCTGCGGGCTGACACTGTCCTTGGGCTGGCCGCCCTCGGTCCGCAGGATTTTTGTTCCAAGTTCCAAAGCGCATTTCGCCAGCCAGCGCATGCGCTCGGCCTGCTGCTTGACGTCGCATGGATTCAGAGTGACGAAATCATTACCGGTGGATAATTGCGATACCTGGAGCCCGCGGTCGTCGCACCAGCGCCGGACCTGTTGGGCTTTTTCGATGCTGTAGATTCCCGGGCTGGTTTCCATATCACGGTACTGAAGTTCCAGGACCTGGAACCCGGTTTTGGCCGCGTAATCCAGAAATTCCGGCAGTGCAGCTGTTTTCAGTTTCCCCTGCGTGCAGTAATGAATCATTCCGATCTTGCCCATGGATTAATCCTTTCTGTATGAATAATAACAAAAAACCTCCAATATTCTGGCACTATTCAACGGCTAAGTCAATATTCGGCAGGATGCGGGCAATTCTTCACCACGACTGAAATATCCTTCCGGTTAATGTTGCCTGAAGTCGGCGGCATCCTTATGATAACCGGATGAATTCGATAAAAGGATGGAACCTATGGATACCAAGCTGATTGCGCTGATTATCTTTATCGCGGCTTATAGCCTGTTCATTATCCTGCCGCGCTGGCGGGCCTGGGTGGCTATCGCCGGAGCGTTGCTGGTGATATTGACCGGCACATTGACGCCAGCCCAAACGTTTCTGGCCGTCAACTGGAACGTCATGGGTATTTTTGTGGGCACCCTGATACTGGCCGACCTGTTTATTGAAAGCCGGATGCCGGCTTTCCTGGCCGAGCGGATTGTACAGCGCGCACCCAGCACACGCCTGGCCATGCTGTTCATCTGCCTGCTCACCGCTGGAATTTCGGCCTTTGTCGAAAACGTGGCCACGGTCATGATTATTGCCCCCATCGCCCTGGCATTAGCCGAAAAACTCAAGATTTCTCCAGTCAGCCTGCTGATCGCCATTGCCGTTTCCTCCAATCTGCAAGGCGCGGCCACCTTGATCGGAGATCCGCCCAGCATGCTCCTGGCCGGGTTCGCTAAAATGAATTTCATGGATTTCTTTTTCTACCAGGGCCGACCCAGCTTGTTTTTCGCCGTCGAACTGGGCGCGCTGGCCTCCCTGGTTTACCTGGCATGGCTCTTCCGGGCGCATCGGCAAAAGACCGAACTGCCGTTAGCGGAAAAAATAGAAAACTGGTTTCCTACGGTCATCCTGCTTGCACTCATCGTTGCCCTGGCCTTGTCCTCGTTCTTCGACGCCGATTTCAGTTACCTGGCCGGGGTCCTTTGCCTGGCGGCCGCCGGCATCGGCATCGTCCTGGACATGTTCTACCATCGCAATCCCTTCATAGACCGAGTCAAGGCGCTCGACTGGGATACCACCTTCTTTCTTGTGGGCGTATTTGTCTTGGTGGGCAGTCTCAGCTACACTGGCTGGACCGAAACCATCGCCACGGTCATGTCGCGGATAATCGGCGATAATCTTCTGCTGGGATATGTGTTGCTGATTGTCGTGTCGGTCCTGTTCTCGGCCTTTATTGACAACGTACCGTTCCTGGCCGCCATGTTGCCGGTGGCCATCATGATCGGACACAAACTGGGCGTGGATCCGACTTTGTTTCTCTTTGCGCTCCTGTTGGGCGCCAGCATTGGCGGCAACATTACGCCCATCGGCGCCGCCGCGAATATCGTTGCTATGGGGTTACTCAAGAAGAATGGCCATAAGGTCAGTTTCTGGGAGTTCAGCCGGATTGGCATCCCCTTCACACTGCTTTCCATAACGGCCGCCAGCCTGCTGATCTGGGTCGTATGGGGGCGATAAAAGGAATTGCCTATTTCATGCCCAGCAGGTGCCCGATGTACGGCGAGTACTTCACCACCAGGCCGGCCGCGACAATGCTCACGATGCTCATCAGTTTGATGAGGATATTCAGCGATGGTCCTGAAGTGTCCTTAAACGGATCGCCCACGGTATCACCGACCACGGCCGCCCGGTGCGCATCGCTGCCTTTACCGCCATATTGTCCGCTTTCGATGAATTTCTTGGCATTGTCCCAGGCGCCGCCCGTGTTGGCCATCATCACGGCCAGCAGGAATCCGGTACACAGTCCGCCTACCAGCAGACCCATCACGCCGGGCACGCCCAGCACCAACCCGGTCAGCACGGGCACGATCACTGCCAGTACACTTGGCAGTACCATTGCCCGTTGCGCGCCCCGGGTGCTGATCGCCACGCATGCCGCGTGATCCGGCTCGCCGGTGCCGTCCATGATACCTACGATTTCGCGGAATTGACGCCGTACTTCTTCGACCATTTTGCCAGCCGTGCGGCCTACCGCCAGCATGGTCAAGGCGCAAAACACGCAGGCCAGCATCGCCCCGAGGAACATCCCCACCAATACCGCGGGGTTCAGCAAGGTGATGTTGAACTGCTGAACGAACTCCATTAGCGGCATGGTGATTAGATTCTGCGCCTGAATGGGATCCGCTGTGTCCATCAGTCGGATCATGCTCACACGGATTTCCTCCATGTATGCCCCCAGCAAAGCCAGCGCTGTCAACGCTGCCGAGCCGATGGCAAAGCCCTTGCCCGTGGCGGCGGTGGTATTGCCAAGGGCATCCAAAGCGTCCGTGCGCTCGCGCACCAACGGCGGCTGATGACTCATCTCGGCATTGCCGCCGGCATTATCGGCAATCGGGCCGTAGGCGTCCGTGGCCAGCGTGATCCCCAGGGTGGACAACATCCCGACAGCCGCCAGGCCGATGCCATACAAGCCCCATTCGAGATGCGTAAAGCCGCCGGCGACCCCAAACGCGACCATGATTCCCAGGCAAATGGCCAGCACGGGAATCCATGTCGAAAGAAACCCGATAGACAAGCCGCCGATGATTACCGTGCCCGGTCCTGTTTGCGCCTGGCGGGCGATGAATTTCGTCGGTGCATATTCCGCGGAGGTGTAATATTCCGTTGCCTTCGCAATTACCATGCCCGCGATCAGCCCGCTGACAATCGACCAAAATACACCCATGTTATCGGGTAACAGCATCTGTACCGCGAAAAACGAAACACCAACGACGAGCAGTGAACTGAGATTGACGCCCCGGGCCAGCGCTTTCAGCAACTCCTTCTGCGAGACTTGCTCTTTAGTGCGCACGACCATTATGCCCAGGATACTCAACACCGCCCCAAGACCTGCGATTACCATTGGCAATACGGCCGCCTTCAGTGCTTTGTCCGCTGATTCGGCCACAAATGCCGCGGCTCCCAGTACCGCCGCCGCCAGGATTGTGCCGCATAATGACTCGTACAAGTCCGCGCCCATGCCGGCCACGTCGCCCACGTTGTCGCCCACGTTATCGGCAATTGTCGCGGGATTACGCGGGTCGTCCTCGGGAATCCCCGCTTCGACTTTGCCGACCAGGTCCGCGCCGACATCAGCGGCCTTGGTGAAAATGCCTCCTCCGACGCGGGCAAACAACGCTTGCAGGCTGGCGCCGAAGCTGAAGCCCAGCAACGCCGTCGTCAGGGTGAGAATGCTTAAATCGGTCAACGTGTACAGGCAGTAGAACCAGATGGATATTGCCAGCAGGCCGAATCCCACAACGTTCAAGCCCATTACCGCGCCGCTGCGGAAAGCGAGCCGTAAGCCGTCGTTCAGGGATTTTTTGGCGGCATTGGCGGTGCGGCTGTTGGCGTACGTGGCCGTTTTCATACCGAGAAAGCCGGTCAATCCCGAGATGAATCCGCCCGTCAGGAACGCGAACGGCACAAAAGGCGATAGCACCTTGAAGACAAAGGCGAACAGCAATAGCAACCCAAAGACCACGGCAAACACGATCGCCACTACTTTATACTGCTGGTTGAGGTATGTCCGCGCACCCGCGCGGACATTCGCGGCAATCTTGATCTGGGTTGCATCGCCCTCAGGCTGCTTTTTCATCCAGATATAGAAACAAGCCGCCGCCGCCAGAGCTAACAACGCCCCAATGGGTGCCAGCCACCAAATGACGGGAATCGGCGGCCGGCCGGCAACGCCCAACGCTTCAGCGGCAGACGCCGGACCGCAACTGCCCACCAGCCAGACCAGCAGTCCGGCTATTCCTGACATGGTCAGCTTCATGGTTCTCCTTGGTCGCGGCCAGCGGTTAATCTGCTTTGACCGGACTGACGAACCCAGCGGCTTAATCGAATATTTTTCAAGCGGCATATCGGGCTCCTTTTTATTTATTTAGTCTCTACCCTAGATTATTCGCCACAAAGACACTAAGGCACGAAGAAAGCGGCCTCATGGAGTCCTTTGTGTCTTGGCGCCTTAGTGGCAGATGAATAGATCAGGCTACTTCGTAGAATCTATTCTTCCATGGCCGGCAACACTATGGCTTGAATTTGATTAAGTCAAGCGCCTTCCCTCCCCACCACTTATAATTAGAGCCTGTTTGAAAAGGTATTTTCACTCATGAATTTTCAATATCCAATGTCCAACAAGGAATATCCAACCTAAGATCGGAGCGCCGGCATCAGCGGCACGAGACAATACACTCCTTCTGCGCGCCTTTTCGGCGAAGTCTTATCCTTGGATATTGGAAATTGAGTGTTGGATATTGGATATTCTTTTCGGATGGGGTCGATTTATGGTGCGGTTATGGTTCCTCATGCTTGCTGACCCGCTCCCCGGATGGTATGGTTTCGCAGTATCAAAAAAAACCTGCCGCCGGCGTTGGGGCTGGTCGATGTGCGCGGCGAACTTATATTGGGGAAAATACAATGGGTACATCCTGTTTTTCAGACAATCAATGCATCCTTAACGGATCAGCTGCTTACCTTCGCGCCGGGGAGATACACTATTTTCGTCTGCCATTTGACCAATGGCACGATCGGCTGATCAAGGCGCGTGAAGGTCACTTAAACGCTGTCTCCACCTATATTCCCTGGTTCTGGCATGAGCCGGTCGAGGGCGCCGTGGATTTGGATGGGCGCACCCGGCCGGAGTGCAATCTGAGGCGGTTTTTGGACCTGGCGGCGGAATTGAAACTCCATGTGATAGCCCGGCCGGGTCCGTTTATCAACAGTGAACTGCGCTACGGTGGATTTCCGTTGTGGCTGTTCCGCGATCATCCGGAGACCTTGAGTCGCCGCAGTGATGGCCATTATGGCACCGGGCGCCCGTTACCAGCGGAAGGCGAACCGTTATACCGTCGCTATGTCCGGCAATGGTATCACACCGTTGTGCCGCTGATTGCCGAATATGATATCCACCATGGCGGGCCGGTGATCCTGTTCCAGCCGGATAATGAGCTTTCCGCCGCTTGGAGCTATGGGTTGTTTAACTCCTTGTATGATCCCGCCATCCTGGCGGAAGCCTGGCCGCGCTGGTTGCAAGTGACCTACAAAGAACTTTCCGCGATCAAGCGCCGTTATGCCCGGGACTATCCGCGTTTTGAAGCGGTGGAGCCACCGCGAGTGTTTCCCCAAACCCAGCCGGAGAAGAATCTTTGCCTGGATTGGTTGAATTTCAAGCGCTGGTTTTTCGCCGATTGGGGCGCCACCCTGGCGCAGTGGGCCATCGAGGACGGCATCCGGGTGCCGATCATCTTTAACGAACCGGTGGCGGGATTTTATCAGCATGGCGATCACGCGGGATTCGGACGCGTCCTGCGCGATCATGGTATTGCCGGCGCGACAGCCTGTCACATGTATTCGGATCGGTTGATGGACCTGGAAAGTCTGCCGGGAGCGGTATTCGCCGTTGAACTGGTCAAATCCAGCCCCTGGGGCGGCCCCCCGATTGCCATGGAAGTCAACACCGCCTGGTATATTCCGCGCTTAATCCGGTCGCCGTTGAACTGGGAAACGCTGTTGCGCCTGGGACTGGGGCGCGGACTGATGGGTACCGTGATCTATCCGTTTGCGGCGGGAACGGTTTCACTGGATGATGTCATTGACGGTCCGGAATATTGGGAACCCACATGCCTGACCTTGCGGGGAACGCCTACGGAGAGTTTTTATCAGTATCGGCGATTTAATCGGTTCATCGCGTCCTGGGAGGATATCGTGACCGGATCCAGCCTGGCAACCGACGTGACCCTGGCCTATACGCCGGGCCAGCGCCTGCTGGATTTCCTGGGCGTGCCACCGGCGCTGGGCACTGCTGTTCCCGTTCAGGCAACGCCGGGGGGGGAACATTTCAACGCGGAGCCGGCGCTGGATTGTGCCGTTGCCGCGCCGTCGCATGATTGGCTGGATGGTTATGAAGGTGTTTCCCGGCAGACGGTGCCGGCCGAAGCGGGCTTGTGGAAAAAAACGCAGGAGGTGTCCCTGTTGTGCGCGCGTTTGAATATAACTCACGACATGTTGGATCTCACCAACCCCAATCGCGAGCCGGGCCGGGGCTGGATCATCGTGCCGTGCACCGGTTCGCTGGAAAAAGAGGCCATTGATCACCTGCTGGCACATCTTGATCGGGGTGGGGGCTGTCTCTTTTTTCCCACCATTCCAGTGCGCCATCCGGACGGCACCCCGGAGGGCCGCATGCAGGAGCGGTTGAAGGTTAAATTGGACCGGTTGGTTAGACCGGCCGGCGGTGACCTGTTGGATTATGGCACGCGGGTCGTCAAGGACCGTCAGGGAGAAGCAGTGGGGGTCAATGGCTGGATATTCTGTCACCAAATGCCGACCGGGAGTTGTGGCCTGGCGCACTATGACCGGAGTATGGTCATTGCCCGGCTTCCGCCCGCCAACGGCCGGGTGATAATTGCCGGGCTGGATTTATCGTTAACCAACCATGCTTCGGTGCGATTGTGGCGTGAAGTCTTTGTTAAGGCCATGGGTATTGACCCCTGGATACGGGATGAAGGCGCCTATTATCATGCCCTCTTAAGACGGGGTGAAAAGGCGAGTGTGCTGACGGTGTTGAATGTGGCCGGCGCCGAGGGAGCAGGTATTATGCATGTGCGCCAGCCTGCGGATAAAATAGATCGGTTATCCATAACGGTCAGCCTGGCGTTGCATGAGGCCCGTTGCCTGTTGATCGGCGCCAAAGTCGGACGCCACCGCATCCTGTATACTACCAGTGAACTCTTGCGCGGGCTGGATGAGGCGCCTTGTCTGGAATTATGCGGCAGTCCGGACACGCCCGGGCAAATTGTTTTTGCCGGGCCCGTGCAAGGCCGGTTGAATGGCGCCCCGGTCACGGCCGCACCGGCGGATGGCGGTTATGCGATCAAGTATCGCCACTGCAGGAATCCGTTGAGCCTTGAAATTGATTAGCGTTACCGGGCCGGCCGCGGGTTGATTCCGCTCCGTATGGGATTTCTGATCCAGGGAGTTATGATGAAACTAATCTTTCTCGGCACCGGCACATCCATCGGTATTCCTGCCATTGGCTGTTCCTGTGCGGTCTGCATGTCCGGCGATGCGCGTAACAAACGGCGCCGGGCCAGTCTGTATGTGGCGGCGGCCGGCGTCCATCTCATCATTGACACGCCGCCGGATTTTCGCGACCAGGTATTAACCTTCAAAGTGCCCCGGGTGGATGCCCTCCTATTAACACACAGCCATACCGATCATATCGTGGGGTTTGACGATATCCGCCGGTTCAATATCGTCCAGAACCAGATTATTCCGGTCTATGGCGTTGCCGCCACGCTGGCCGACTTGATCCGCATCTTCCCGTATGTGAAAAACCTGCCGCCGCCGGGGCTGGCCTATCCGCGCGTCGAACTGCGGTCCATAACAGGACCGTTTCAGATCGGCAATATGGCGGTGGAACCGATTCCGGTTGACCATGCCAATATCCCGACGATCGGCTATCGGCTTGAAGCAGGGGGGCATGTCCTGGCGTATGTGCCGGACTGTCATCACATGGATGACGCGACGATCCGGCGTCTGCAAGGCGTGGATGTCATGATCCTTGACGCGTTGCGTCCGGAATCTCACCCGACCCATTTCAATTATGAGGAAAGCGCCGCCGTTCTGCAGAGGATCGGCGCCCGGCAATCCTTTATTACGCACCTTGGTCACCAGATGGGTCATGCCGAGACCCAGCAGGCCCTGCCTCCGGACATTACCGTTCCCTACGACGGCCTGACGATTGAATTGTGATCGGATCGTTGATGTCCGAAACTGTATTTGGTATAAGTTTTTATATCGTCAATACTCGTGTTTGCCTTTACTCGGCAGAACCCTACCAAGCTGAGCGGAAAATACATCAATATTGATGTTGTATTGTTATGGAATTCAGTATAGAGTTTTATGTATCGGAAACGGGTCGTTGTCCTGTGCGCGAGTTCCTTGATGAACTCAAAGGCAGTGATCCCGATGATTTTGCGGCAGTCATGGCGGGGTTGACAAAACTGCGAAATCGGCAGTATCACCGGCCGCCGCTGTCCAAAGACATAGGGGATGACTTATTTGAACTTCGCCATGTCGGAAAGTTGAACACGCGGGTGATGTATTTCTTTACGAAAGGCAGGCGGATTATTGCCGTGCATGGGATTCGAAACAAGGGACAGGGTATTTCCGCCCATGATCGGAGAACAGCCACAGATCGCATGCGAGCATGGCTGTCAAGGACAGAATCATGAAAAAGACCAATTTCGATGCCTATCTTGAAGAGCAGATGAAGGCCAAAGGCTTTGCCGGTCGATTTCGTCGAGCCGGCGAGGCCTGGGACGTGGCGCTTCAACTGGTGACCCTGCGGAAGGAGGCCGGGTTGTCGCAGAAGGAACTGGCTCGAAAATTAAAGACATCCCAGCAGCAGATCAGCCGTCTGGAATCACCGGCCTATGAAGGGCATTCGCTGAACATGTTGCGCCGCGTGGCTCATACGCTCAATGCCGAAGTGAAGATTGTCTTTGAGCCGGTTCATGGTCGGAAGCATGCCGTTATGGCTGAGTCTCGCGCAAAATATGGAAGCCGATGATGTTGTATCCGCCATCACCCGATTTCTATCCAAATCTGCGTCCGGTCAGCGGTTGACCCAATGGCTCGTAGACCAGTTCAGCGGGGATGAACGTCGTTGGCGTGAACTGCAGGAGAAACTGGATGATCATACGAAACGATTCAAACGTCACCGAAAACACGGGAAGCCCAAGAAGCGGCAAGAGTGAGCGATAATATTGCATTACGGGCCGAGAAGGTTGACTAATAACTTGACTAACGGTTGACTAATATAGTACATTGTCCGCCATGAACTATCAGCCTAAGTTTACAATCACACCGGCCCTGTTGGAGCGGGTGGAGCGTATCGCCGCTTTGCGGGCGCGGATTCAGTCCGCAACGGTGGATGTGGCATGGATACCGGTTTTGCAGCTGGACTCCCGAGCGAGAAACACCCATTCCTCGACGGCAATCGAGGGGAATCCGCTGACGTTGGAACAGGTCCGGGCAGTAGAAGAAGGCCGTGAAGTCCCGGCGATTCCGGATCGGGCGCGGCGGGAGGTGGTGAACTATTTTGCCGGGCTTCGCTTTGTGGAAAAAAACGCGAATAAGAAGACCATCGGCCACAAAGATATTTTTAAGCTGCACCGGATTGTAGCCGGGAAGGTGATGGACCAGGGCGAGGCGGGATGGTATCGCACGATTCGGGTGCGGGTTGGATCCTATGTGCCGCCTCCGTTCGGGAAAGTCTCCGGACTGATGTTTGATCTGCTGGAGTGGTGGAACAAGGATGCGCCTGCGCTGTCCCCGGTCTTGTCCTCAGCCATTCTCCACTATCGTTTCGAAGCCATCCATCCGTTTGCCGACGGCAATGGCCGGACTGGCCGGGTGCTGGCGTTATGGGATCTTTATCGGCGCGGATTCGACACGCATCACATCTTTTCCGTGGATGAGTTCTATTGGGAAGACAGACCCCGTTACTATGCCGCTTTGCAGGCAGTCCGACGGCAGGGCGATGACTTGACCTCTTGGCTGGTATATGCGGCGGAGGGTATTGAAATCGCGCTGAAGCGTGTTGGGACACGCATTCAGCATGTCTCTGCCCGGGAATCCGATCACAAATTGATCCTGCGTCCGAGGCAGGAACAGTTACTGCAGCTCTTGCGCGATCGCGGGAGTCTTGCGCCCCGCGAGATATGGGATGCGCTGGCAGTGTCCAAACAGGGCGCCATGAACTTGATCAAACCGCTGATTGACGCAGGCATCCTTGTGCGTGTGGGCACAAAGAAGTCGGGCCGATATCAATTGCTCGTGCTTCGTAGTAAAGGTGTGCTGCGATGAATGCGGGCGTCAAACGCAACCAAGAGAAGTTTCCTGCAGACTTTGTTTTTGTCCTTACGCCGCAAGAGGTTAAAGATATGTGGTCACAATTTGTGACCACATCCCCGCGCTACCGTTCGCCAAAATACAGGCCTTTCGCCTTAACGGAGCATGGGGTAACTAGAGCCTGTTCGAAAAGGTATTTTCACTCATGAATTTTCAATATCCAA
>CAYQNY010000053.1:0-18217 GCA_964418925.1 uncultured Verrucomicrobiota bacterium | reverse complement strand
CCACATCGGGCGCGCGTAACGCTCGCCCGAAATATGACCTCTGCAATCGCCGGGCTTGCCCGCCTGCGAGGAGAGCGTCAAGCGCTCCCCGTTCAAGTCTTTGCCAGAACAAAATTCGGAAAGTCCTCAAATATCCAATCGTTCTTCAACGTCTTGTAAATAATACCCAGAAACTTCCGGGCTAACGCAATAATCGCTTTGCCCGTCCCCCGATGGGCGGCGATCCGCCGGTAATAGGCCTGCAAATATGGACTGTAGCGCGCGGCAATGAGCGCGCACTGCACCAATGCCGTGCGCTCCAGTTACAGGTCTGACTAATCTCCTTTACGAGGTCAATGCCTCACGTAACAGATTCAGCCTGTAACCTGTCTACTCCATTCGTCTTTTACAAATGGAGTATAACCACCGTCAAGCTTCATTCATACCATCTACTTTAAATGACTATGATTTAATGTATAGGAATTTTGAACCTCTTACAAAACTCCTACGGACGCGACCACGCGAAACGCGTGGTAAACAGAGCTTGTCCCGCAAGGCGGGACGGCTGCCACAGAGGAAAAATTATCACGCTCTGCAAAATGCAGAAATAATTATTTATCTACTGTGCGTTCAGTCCGTTGGTTAAATCAAAGACCGCCAGCAGAATACTGATGGCCACGAATCCAACCACCACGGCTATGAGCACGATGAGGATCGGCTCGAGAACGGTCGTGAATATTCTGACACTGCGGTCCAGCATGGCCTCATACCGGCGCGCGATATGCGCCAGCGCGCCGCTCATATCACCCGTTTCTTCGCCAATGGCCATCATGTCCGTCAGCATGGGCGGAAATATTTTACCCGCCGCCAGCGGCCCGGAAATGGTGGTGCCGTCGGTAACCCGATCCTTCGCGTTCCGGATTTCCCGGGCGATGACCGCGTTCTGGACGGTCCGTTCCCCGATGGTCAGGGCATCCAGGACCGGCACTCCATTAGAAATCAGCATACCCAGCGTGTGGGCAAACTGGGTGAAGGCGTTAGCCATGACGATATTCCGGATCAGCGGCAGTTTCAACTGAACTCCGTGCCACCACACGCGGCCAGCCTGCGTACTGAGATAGCGCTTGAAGAGCAGGATCAGCACTACCAGCGCGATGGCAATCAGCCACCCGTAATGGATCAAGCCGGTGCTGATCGCGATGAGCATACGCGTCGGCAGAGGCAGGGTACTGCCCAGATCCTGGAAGATCATGGCAAACCGGGGAATGACAAAGACCATGGAAAACACCAGCGTCGCCATGCCCACCGTCAGCACAATGCAGGGATAGACCAGCGCCATGAGTACTTTTTCCTTCACTTCCTGGAGCCGCTCGTAATACTTAACAATACGCTGCATGACCTCCGGGAGATTACCGCTGGCCTCACCCGAATGAATCAGGCTGACGTAAAGAGTGGGAAAGGATTCCTTAAACTGCGCGAGCGCGTCCGAGAAACTTGTCCCCTGGATGATATCATCCCGCAGAATGCGGATGATTTCGTCGCCGGCCGCATTGGTCTGCCGCCGGGACAGGGCATTCAGCGCGTTGCCCAGCTTCATGCCGGACGCCAGCAGATCGCTAAGCTCGCTGGTGAACAGCAGTACCTCGCGGGTGCCCATTTTATGGCGGCGTGGCCGGCGGCTCAGCCAGGCGCGCCATGAGAATCCGGCCGCGCCGGTGATTTCCTCGGCATACCGCTCTTGCACGGCAATGGGCACATGACCCATACGCTCGATCTGGAGCAGGGCCGTTCTCCGGTCCAGGGCCTCCACGGTCCCTTCAATTTTCTGTCCCGCTCGACTGCGGGCGGTATAGGCAAATATTGCCATGGTAGACTTTTAAAAACTCCTGTTTAGCCACGGATCGACTGGGAACAGCATAGCCGCAACCAAATGATGCAAAACATCTTTGGAGTGCGCAAGCCAAAGCTTGCGCTTTGTTTTGGCGAAGCGCCAGCTTCACCGGTTAAAGCGGGAGCTTGGCTCCCGCACTCCATAAAAATCTTCTCAGAAAAATAAGATTATGACGGATCGCATTAAGGATAAAACACGGATATCCATTAATCAAGGCATCGAAGAAAATCTTTTTTTGAGCGGGATATCCGATTCCGCCAGCGCTTGTTGATCGAATCTTAATTTTATCCGAGACAATCCGGGTTGCATCCGTGGTCAATGCCGTCATTCATCTTCTTCGGACACCCGCAAGACTTCCTCGATGGTCGTCATTCCCTTGAGCACTTTAACCCAGCCGTCATCGCGCAGGGTGCGCATGCCTGCACTGATCCCTTTCTGCTTGATCGCGTTGGCGGATTCCCGGGCGATGATCATGGGACGAATGGCGTCGGTAATATTCAGCACTTCAAAAATACCGTTGCGTCCGAGGAATCCGGTATGCCGGCATTTTTCGCATCCAACGGATTCATAAATCCGGTTTTCACCCAGGTCCTCGAGGGGGAAATGAATACCCTCCAGGAAAGGCAGGTCCAGTTCCCGCGGACGCTTGCAGGTGTCGCACAGCACGCGGACCAGGCGCTGGGCCACGATAGCCTCCACCGACGATGCCACCAGGAACGGTTCAACACCCATATCAATCAGACGAGTGACAGCGCCGGCCGAATCGTTGGTATGGAGCGTACTAAAAACCAGGTGGCCGGTCAGCGAAGCCCGAATGGCAATTTCCGCGGTTTCAAAATCGCGGATTTCGCCGACCATGATGACATTCGGGTCCTGACGCAGAATATGCCGCAGGCCAGTGGCAAACGTGAGCCCGATTTCCGAGCGCACGTGAATCTGATTGACCCCGGAGACTTCATACTCAATCGGGTCTTCAATGGTAATAATCCGCTTTTCGATGGAATTGATGGTATACAGCCAGGCATACAGGGTCGTTGATTTACCCGAGCCGGTGGGTCCGGTGACCAGCAGGATACCGTGCGGCTTGTGGATCAGCCGGCGGATGATCTTCTCGTCGCGCGGGTCCATACCCACGCCATCCAGGGTCAGGATATTACTGTTGCGCGCCAACAACCGCAGGCTGACGCTTTCGCCGTACACGGTAGGCATTGTGGACACACGGATATCCAGGGTCTCACCGTGAATTGTCAGGCCGATGCGGCCGTCCTGCGGAAGACGTTTCTCCGCAATGTCCATATTGGCCATGACCTTGATGCGCGATATGATGGCGGCCTGAAACCGCTTGAGCTGGGGCGGCATGGAGGTTTGATGCAGGACGCCATCCACCCGGTAGCGGATACGCAACTCATCCTCCATGGGTTCAAAATGAATGTCCGTGGACCGGTCCTTATAGGCTTCCCAGATGACCTGGTTGACGAACTTGACAATTGAGGTTTCCTGGTCCAGCTCGCTGAGGTCCATTTTCGTCAATGAATCCTCGGACACCACCTCGATACGGTTATCCTGGATCATGCGCTCCATGGTGTCCGCGCCCACCCCGTAAAATCGGTTAATCGCCTTGGCAATGTCGGCGGACGGGCTCAAGGCCAGACGGACCCGCATACCGGATACCAGCCGCAGGGCGTCCAGCAGACCGGGAAAGAACGGATCATTGGTTGCCACGCGCAGGAACCCGTTTTCCACGGCCAGGGGCACGGCATTATACTGGAACACGACCTTGGCCGGCAGGCGCTTTAGAATATCTGCCTCGACGGTGATCTCGTTAAGCCGCATGTAGGGAAGATCCAGGCCCTTGCTGATTGCCGTTAAAAAGGCTTCCTCGGTCGCGAGTTCTTCTTCCACTACCCGGCGGGTTATGGAGGCGCCGCCGGCCGACTTATGCTCCAGCAGGGAGGTTAACTGTTCTGCGCTGAACAAGTCCGTTTGCCGGAGCAGTTCCGCCAGCCGGGTTGCCGTTGGGGTTGCCGTTATGGATGTCTGTGTCTGTGCCATGACCAAATATCATACGTTCCGGCAGGCGGTTTGTCAAGGCAGGCGCAGGCCTTGAAGACAGGCAACGGGAATGTCCGGGCGACTGAAATATTCCCTGTTGGGACTTACCAGTTGACCCCCTGGCCGGGTCAACGCCGGCGGATGCCAGAGATGCAACGCGTGGGCTTCCAGAATCAGGGACTGTCCCCGAACCCCCGCCTGATGCAGGCGCAGAGCGAAATCATCATCTTCCAGCCCCCAGCCGACGAAATGCTCATCGAACCCGTTGACCCGTTCGATGTCGTCGCGAAACAGGGAAAAATGACAACCGAGAATCTTAGGCTTGTGCCGGCGGGCCAGCCGCGCTTTTCTCAGCCAGAGGTTGCGGATGAATTGGCGATGCGTCCGACGCAGATGGCTTTGATCCGCTTTACTCCAGAACATGTCCAGAATCCGCGCCGCGATAGTTTCATTTAACAGCAGGCGGGTGTCTTCTGCGCCGACCCAGGCGCGGTTAGCCGCCAGGAAAACGCCGCGCCGGGCCCACTGGAGATGCGTGGCCACGGCATCGGGCAACAGCAGGATGTCGCTATCCAGCGAAATAAGATAATCCCCGCTGGATGCGCGAATGGCATTATTGCGGGCGGCGGCCAGGCGATAGCCCTGATCTTCCTGCCGCACGTAGCGGACGGGAAACGGGAATTCACCGAAGGCGGCCTGCATGCGCTGAACGGCGGGCTGGTCGGACCCGTCATCGGACACGATGGCCTCGTCAATCGGATGCGACTGCAGTGCCAGCGTCCGCAGGCAGGCAATCAGCATGTCCGGGCGGTTATAGACGGTGATGATAACACTGGTTTTCATGAATCCACTCCAAGACGGCCCCGCAACCCAAGACCCTCTTTTCCCTTTACCCGGTCGCAAGAGAGCGAGTCGCAAGTCGAAGGTCACAGGTTGCAAGTCGCAGGTCAAGACCTTCGACCTTTGACTTGCGACTTTTGACTATCCTCTATCCTCTGCCCTTCACTTCCTCGTCGATAGTTCCTTCATCACAACGTCGGCGGCGCGCTCTTCGGCGCCGGGTGCTCCCAGAGCGCCGATGACTTGATCCAAGCCGTTCAGCATTGCGGTCCTGACGGGACCATCTTCAAGCAATGGCTCCAGGCCGTCAGCCAGGGCGCGGGGGGTGGCCCGGTGTTGAATGAATTCGGGGCATAAAGGTTTTCCCGCTCGTTCCGACTCCTCAGAGCGAGCCACAATGTTCACCATGCCCAGGAACGGCACCCGGATCACCAGGCGTCCGAGACCATAGGTTACCCACGATGTTTTATAAACCACAATCATCGGACAGCGCATCAACGCCGTCTCAATCGTGGCCGTACCCGAAGTTACCATGGCGGCCCGGGCCTGGCGAAGCACCTGCCGCGTCTGTCCAACCACGACCGACCCGCGCGCCGGCCCGTCGCGCAGTCCGGCCAGCGTTTCGTTAATCCAGCGCGCCACCTGTTCCGAAGGCGCCGCCACGATAAACCCGGCGCCGGGATACCGGCGTTCCAGCAAAGCCGCCGCTGACCACATGACCGGCAGAATACGCTTGATCTCATGATAACGGCTGCCGGGCAGAATTGCCACGCATGGATGCCCCTGCCAGGGCAGAGCCGCCGCCGGCTCCGCCAGCGTTGCCCGGCTGGCCGTGACCAGCGGGTGACCGACAAACTCCACGGACAGACCCGTGCCCTTGAAAACATCCACTTCAAAGGGAAAAATGGCGAGCAGGCGATCCACGATCCTTGCCATGCGGGGCACGCGCGAGCGGTTCCAGGCCCAGACCTGGGGACAGATGTAATAAATTGTTTTCAATCCAAGCGCATGCGCCTGCGCCGCGAAGCGGAGATTAAACCCGGGATAATCCACCAGCAGAATCACATCCGGCCGGCGTTCCCGGGCCAGGGTCAGCATCTCGCGGAACACGCGCCGGAAAAAACGGTATTTCAACAGCACATCGGTGAATCCCAGGACCGCCATTTCGCGGGCATCGTGAATAATCTCCATGCCGGCGGCCCGCAGGGCATCGCCGCCGATGCCGAAACACGCGACATTTACCTGTCGCCTCTGCAGGGCGCGCACCAAAGCGGCGGCATGCATGTCCCCGGAAATTTCCCCGGCAATAATCAGCATGGATTTATTTTTCATGCTCAGTCGGTCATGAGGCGTGTTCGCGGATATGCCGGCAGATATCCACTGCCAGGGTCAAAGCCTCGGCCGCCTGCCGGCCGCTGACTACCGGCTCGCCGCGCGCGCGCACACATTCCACAAACGAGGCCAGTTCATTCTGGAGCGGCTCACCCTTTTCAATCGGGACCCGGTTGCGCTCGATCTTAGCGTCGTGCTTGCGGTACAACTCACCGGCTTGTTTCTGGTAATCGAGCGAAATATAGGTGTCTTCCTGAAAGATGCGGATTTTGCGCATGCTTTCCGGGCTGATCCGGCTGGTAGTCACGTTGGCCACGCATCCGTTTTCGAACGACAGCCGGACATTGGCGATATCCTCGCTGGTACTGAGCACCGGCACGCCGACAGCATGAATTTCCCGCACCGGCGACCGCACCAGGTGCAGAATTACTTCCAGGTCATGGATCATCAGGTCCAATACCACGCTGACTTCCGTACCGCGCGGCGGCTGACCTTTCCGTGCCGGCGGATAGGGCGCCAGCCGGTGGGCTTCGATAAAGCGGGGATGAACCAGGATGCCTTCGAGGAATCGCAAGACCGGGTTGAAGCGTTCCACGTGGCCCACCTGGAGAATCAGGTCACGGGCGTGCGCCGTTGCGACCATGCCTTCGGCATCGGCGGTCCGGGTGGCAATCGGTTTTTCAACCAGCAGATGCACGCCGCGCTCCAGGAAGATCGCGGCCACTTCAAAATGCTTGTCAGCCGGGACAACGATGCTGGCGGCTTCGATGGCCGCGGCCAGGTCGGCCATGTCCCGGAATACCCGCGTCCGGTAGCGGGCCGCGATTTCTTCCGCCCGCGTGGTATTGACGTCATAGACGCCCACCAGTTCCGTGGTCGGCAGTTCGGAATAAATCCGGGCATGCCACTGGCCCAGGCTGCCGACGCCGGCCACCCCGACTTTGATACGGTTACTATCCATAAAACCTCCCCCATGCTCAAAATTCCCCCGTCGGTCCGGCGGATGCCAGACCAAGGGGCCACTTGTGCCGTCCCTTGGACGGCACGACATGGCAAATACCAAGCTTCAAATTCCAAGGAACTTGGAATTTTAGTCCTCGATGTCCACGGCCAGAAAGGCCAGGCCGAGCCGGTCGGCGGACGCGATCATTTTATCACGTTCCAGCAAAATTGTTTTTTTAGCTTCCACGGCCAGCACAGACGCGCGGATTTTTTTTAGCGCTTTCATGGTCTGCAGTCCGACAACCGGAATATCAAAGCGCATGTCATGGCCCTGTTTGGCCACCTTGACCACCGTGGCGCCGGGTCCGCCCAGCCGTCCCGCGCGCAGGAGGGTTTCGTCGGTGCCCTCGAAGGCCTCAACCGCCAGGATGGTGCCCTGCTTGACAACAACGGTCTGTCCGATGTCCAGACCGCTGGTCGCCTTGGCGACCCGGCATCCCAGCATAATATCCTGCTGTTCCTCCGGCGTTGGCTGACGCCGGCCCAGGGGACCGGGCAACGGCATGGCCGACTCCATGAACAGGGAGGCCGGTAAAAGTTCCACCCCCACGGTTTTCAGTTCATCGCCGATAGCCCCGAAAATAGTTTCCGCGTTGCGCGCGCGCAAGCGGGCCAGCAATGCCAGCGCGCGGCGGTCGGGACGCACGCGGAACAGGCGGGTGGGCGTGATCTGGCCGGCCATGACGGCCTGGCGGACGCCGTTTTCCCGGAACACGTCCAGCAGGGCGGTCAACTGCCCGACATTAAGCCAATGGACGTCATCGGCCAGCCGGGCAATAGCGCGCTCGGTTTCGCCCCGGAACGCCACCGTCACCAGCCGTTGCACGCCCTGTTGCCTGGCGGATTCAGCCAGCAAGAGGGGATAGACACCGCGGCCCGCGATCAATCCCAGTGTTTCAGGTGGATTCATGAAGTGGACTCACTATATTGTATTTTAGCGGGGGATAACAGGATTTATTTCCCGGGCTACTGGGCATAAATTCGCTGTCTGAATCGTATCCGGCAGTGGGCCGAATTCGGTTCGAAAAAGGCGGCGGCGATCTCAGACCGCCCACCGGCTTCCCACGCTTGCGCATACACAAGTATAGCGCTTCGCGCGGCGCGCTGGCGGGACAGCCTAAGCTAGCCTTGCTTTTTCGAATCCGCCTCCGGCGGAAACCGAATTCACCCCACGGTGGCATCGGGCTTCGCTCAGAGCTACGCCCGACATGTCGCTGGCACCCATGCCCCTATCCCTCTTCATACAAACATTATCGCCTTGTCCTTTTGCGGAACCTGCAGCATACCTCAAGAGACAAACGCAGGGTGTTTACGGATTGGACTGAACCTCTCTTTTTCAAGCATTGACGACCCCGGCAACACTGCGTAATCTGTATACAAGCGCAAGGCGATTGTCCCAGGGCATAGTCGCTCAGTTTGTCTGAATAATACGGTTCGAATCGGAGAAGAGAGAAGATACATTTGACAGGATTCACAGGATAAACAGGATTAAGAGAGAAGAGCATTTAAAATCAGGGTCAGACCTAGACAATAGCAGGGGCTTTGATTGACCTTCTTCGCTTATGGCGGACAGGGCGGTGGACAGGCATGACACGCTATAATACTGGCCGGTTACCGCATTAGCGGCCCAATGCAGCTCCGAGTGCTTTCAAGTCAGCGACGGCTTGCCCAGCTGGCTTGCCTTTGGTCAGCACGGCTTCCGCGACCTTCTTGAATTTAAAAGACTGGGCAATGGATTCGATGCTCTGAATTGCCTTGCCACCGCCGCCGTGCGTAAGAAAGGCGGCATATGGTTTGGCCGTGACTTGGCCTTGCGTGGGGTAGAAAGCGCGATCAAGAAAGTCCTTCAGCCCGCCACCCATGTAGTTGAAGGCATCGTAGGAGCCCAAGGCTACGGCGTCGCATTCCAGCAGATCTTGCGGCTGCGCATCAGCGCCTTGCTTAAGCGTGACCTGGGCTCCGGCAGTCTTGGCGCCCTCCGCTACAGCTTCTGCCGCCGCCTTCGTATTTCCAGACATGCTGCAATACACAACCAGTACTTTTGACATAACTTGATCTCCTTTAATCAGAGTCAGACCTAGAGTGGCTGTTGAAAAACATCTCAAAGAACGGCCACGACGAAGCCCTTCGACAGGCCCGTTCGACAAGCTCAGGGTCCCGAGCACGGTCGAGGGGCTCAGGGCCTTGAGCGAAGTCGAAACGGCGTGGCCCTCCATACAGGAAAAAAAGAGCCTTTTTGATCATGGCGGGACGCGTCCCGCCCAACGCGGGACAAGCTCTGTTTACCACGCGTTGCGCGTAGTCGCGTCCGTGTCCTTTTTCAACAGCCACTAGACAATAGATCTATTGTGTAATCATTTCTTTCCGGCGCTGATGGCCGCCTGGGCCGCCGCCAGCCGGGCAATCGGCACGCGGAACGGACTGCAGCTGACGTAGTTCAGTCCGGCCTTAAAGCAGAATTCCACGGACGCCGGGTCGCCACCCTGCTCGCCGCAGATGCCGATCTTCAGGTCTTTCCGGGTTTTGCGCCCCTTCTGCACGGTCATTTGGATCAACTGACCAATGCCTTCCTGGTCAATCGTCTGGAATGGATCGGCATCCAGGATGCCCTTCTCAAGATAATCGTTCATGAATCCGCCGATATCGTCCCGGCTGAAGCCAAAGCCCATCTGGCTCAGGTCGTTCGTGCCGAAGGAGAAGAACTCGGCTTCTTCAGCCATCTTGTCGGCCAGCAGGCAGGCGCGCGGGATTTCGATCATGGTGCCGTAGGCATGCGGAATAGTCCGAATATTCATGCTACCCAGGACTTCGGCATAGACTTGCACGCAAATGGCCTTCTGATGACGGAGTTCGCGGTAATCGCAGGTAACTGGAATCATGATCTCCGGCTTGCATTTTTTTCCGGCCTTGAGCAATTCCGCCGCGGCCTGGAAAATGGCCCGCACCTGCATTGCCGTTACTTCCGGATAGGTGACACCCAGCCGGACGCCGCGATGTCCCATCATGGGATTGGATTCATGCAACTCATTGCCGCGTTTCTCGATATCCTTCACGGAGATACCCAGGCTGGCGGCCAGCTCTTTCTGCTTCTCTTTGTTTTTGGGCACGAACTCGTGCAGGGGCGGATCGAGGAGCCGGATCGTGACGGGCATACCTTCCATGGCTTCCAGCGTGGCTTTGATGGAGGTCTTGACGAACGGGGACAGCTCATCGAGCGCCTGGCGGCGTTCGTCGGCCGTCTTGCTGAGAATCATTTTTCGCAGGAGGAAGAGCGGCTGATCGCTGCCCTGACCGTAAAACATATGTTCGGTCCGGAAAAGCCCGATGCCCTCGGCGCCGAAATTCCGGGCGTTGGCCGCGTCATCCGGCGTATCCGCATTGGCGCGCACGCCAAGCTTGCGATGGGCATCCGCGATTTTCATGAACTTCTGGAAGCGCGGATTTTCCGTGGCGTCGATCATGGCCAATTGGCCGGCATAGACATAGCCCCGCGTGCCGTTCAGAGTTATGGAATCGCCCTCGCGGAATGATTTACCACCGATGGCCATGGTCCTGGCGTCCGCGTCCACATGGATAGCACTGGCGCCGACGATACAGCATTTACCCCAGCCGCGCGCGACCAGCGCCGCATGGCTGGTCATGCCGCCCCGCGCCGTCAGGATACCTTCGGCGGCGCGCATGCCCTCGACATCTTCCGGGTTGGTTTCCTCGCGGACCAGAATAACCGTTTTGCCGTTCTTGGCCCATTCCACGGCCGCGGCGGCGGTAAAGACGATGTGGCCGCGGGCGCCGCCGGGACCGGCCGGCAATCCCTTGGCCAGAATCCTGGTGCTTTTTTCCGCCGCCGGGTCCACGATCGGGTGCAGGAGTTCGTCCAGCTGGGCGGGGGTAATCCGCATGACCGCTTCCTTGGGGGTAATCAGTTTTTCCGCCACCATATCCATGGCCATGTTCAAGGCAGCGGTGCCGGTGCGCTTGCCCACGCGGCACTGGAGCATGTACAGCGTGCCATCCTGGATGGTGAACTCGATGTCCTGCATGTCCCGGTAATGTTTCTCCAGTTTTTTCTGGATAGCGTTCAATTCCCGATACACGGCCGGCATGGCCTTTTCGAGCGACGGCAACTGCGCGTTATGTTCACCCTTGGTTGACTCGTTCAGC
Source organism: uncultured Verrucomicrobiota bacterium (assembly GCA_964418925.1). Lineage (GTDB taxonomy): Bacteria > Verrucomicrobiota > Kiritimatiellia > JAAZAB01 > JAAZAB01 > CAYQNY01. The sequence continues at coordinate 6,960 of CAYQNY010000053.1, read as the reverse complement.
GGATTCGGCGTGCGAATACCGGCCACCACGTCTTCGCCCTGGGCGTTGACCAACCACTCGCCGTAAAACTTGTGTTCACCGGTAGCGGGATTGCGGCTGAAGGCTACGCCGGTCGCCGACGTGTCGCCCATGTTACCGAAGACCATGGCCTGGACGTTGGTGGCGGTGCCCCATTCGTCGGGAATGCCTTCGATACGGCGATAGGCGATGGAGCGTTTGCCGTTCCAGCTTTTGAAAACCGCCCCGATACTGCCCCACAACTGTTCCATGGGATCATCCGGAAAGGTCTGGCCGAGCACGGTTTTGACCCGCACCTTAAAATCTTCGCAGAGTTTCTGGAGATCGCCGATGGTCAGATCGGTATCTTTCTGATATCCCCGGGCTTGCTTGAGTTTGCCCAGCATGTCATCGAGCTGTTTACGGATACCCTGGCCCTCGGCCGGCGCGATATCTTCCGCCTTTTCCATGACAACGTCCGAATACATCATGATCAGGCGACGATAGGCGTCATACACAAACCGCTCGTTTTTGGTCTTGGCGACCAGCCCGGGGATTGTCCGCGAACACAAACCGACATTCAGCACCGTTTCCATCATACCCGGCATGGACTTGCGCGCCCCGGAGCGACATGACACCAGCAGGGGATTCTGAGGATCGCCAAATTTCATACCCATCTGTTTTTCAACTTTCGCCAGGGCTGTGGCCACTTCCTTTTTCAGGCTGGCAGGGAACTTCATCCGGTTTTTGAAGAAAGCCGTGCAGCAATCGGTGGAAATGGTGAATCCGGCAGGCACCGGCAGACCCAACCGGCACATTTCAGCCAGGTTAGCACCTTTGCCACCGAGAAGATTTTTCATATTCGCGCGACCCTCGGTACGCCGGCCGGCCCCGAACAGATACACATATTTACTGGATTTTACCGCTTTGACTATCTTCCTGGATGCCATAATTATTCCTCTCTTATGCTGTTACCATGATTTCTGTAAAATGCAGAAATCATGTGTTGTTGATAATCAATATCTGAGGTTAACCATTAACTAACAGAGACGCGCCAAAACGCAAAAAAGAAAAATATGCCTGACTTGAGGCAAAGTCAACAATCAAACTTTGGCGGTAGTGTTTTTTTGATTTGCAATTCTGGCAAGGATGTGGCATAATTCCTCAAAATTAAGAATTAAGTGATAATTAAAATGAAAAATGAGGATGATATGTCAACATTATTGCGAATCGGCCGAGAGATGAATAATCGGGACAACCGGATTGCCGGCCACAGAGCCGGCCGGGGAATATTATCCCGGTTATGTTTTTTCATTATAGCAGGTTTATTCTGTTGGTTGGCCGCCGAATGTTCGGCAGGGACCTGCTATGTTTCCCCATCAGGGTCGCACGCATTTCCCTATGCATCATGGGTATCCGCGGCCACTAATATTCAACCGGCGGATTTCGACAGCGATGGGAAAGCCGATCCGGCAATTTACCAGAATACCGAAAACAGCTGGTATATCTGGTTTTCGGGTTCGGGTTACGCGCGCGGCGGACCGTATCAGATGTAGAATCTTCCGCTGTATTTTCGCTACCTGAGCCAGGCGATTATTTCGCATGTCATTCAGAGGAGTCCCCTTCTTAGCGGAACGACGAAGAATATCGACAACAGTCAATACGAGATTCATCGCTTCGCTCAGAATGACAAGAACGGCGTTTTGCATACCTGGATTCAATATGCATTTTCAACCGACATCTTTCCCCTCATATCCATCCATGGGGCTGACCCGTGTTGTGCTATCCATGCTCATGATAATAGGCGCTTGGAAGGCCAGGGCCTGGGATGCGGGCACGGTGAAACGCGTGTGGACGACGGGAGAGGTCATTTTTTCCTCGCCCGCCATTGGGGCGGACGGCACCCTGTACACGGGCTGTAATGACGGCAAATTGTATGCTTTCAATCCCAACGGCACCACGGTTTTTGCGGTTACAACCGAGAGCGATATCCAGGCCTCCCCGGCCGTTGGGGCTGACGGAACGATTTACGCGCCTTCATGCGATGGGCGGTTATATGCCTTCAGCCCGGCGGGCGTTCGCCTGCGCACGTGGACAACCGGCGCGGCTATTTTTGCTTCGCCGGCCATTGCCAGTAATGGCGTGATATATGTCGGGTCCAGTGACGGCAACATGTATGCCTTTAATCCGGATGGAACGACACTGCACGTGTGGACGGCCGGGGGGGCCATTAATTCCTCACCGGCGATCGGATCGAACGGAACGATTTATGCCGGATGCAGTGACGGCAAGCTGTATGCCTTTGATCCCGGGGGAACAATTCAGCGGACCTGGACCACGGCGGGAGTCATGGCCGGCTCGCCCGCCATCGGATCCGATGGTACGATCTTTATCGGGTCCAATGACGGCCATCTATACGCGTTTAATCCCGATGGCACAACCCGCCATGTCTGGGCCCTGGCAGGGAATGTGCAATCCTCACCGGCGATTGCCTCCAATGATGTGGTTTACGTCGGGTCTAATAACGGCAAACTATACGCGTTTAATCCGGACGGAACGACCGGGCATGTCTGGACGATGGGCGGCTATATTCAATCTTCCCCGGCCATCGGATCGAGGGGGAATATTTATATTGGCTCCAGCAACGGCAAACTGTATTCATTCAATCCGAATGGAACCACTAACACCATCTGGACAACCGGGGGCGCCATTTATGCCTCGCCTTCGATTGGGACGGACGGCACGATATACGTTGGCTCACTGGATCATCAGTTTTATGCGCTCCAGGGCACGGGCGAAACCCTGGGCGATACGCCCTGGCCGAAGTTCCGGTATGATTTGCGGAATTCAGGTTTTTTGGCGGCTTCAACCAATCCAACCCCGATCCCGACCGTGGAACTGCAACCCAATGCCACTGGTGATTTCAACGGGGATGGACAGGCAGACCCGGCGGTTTATACCAACCAGACCTGGTATATCTGGTTTGCCGCTGACGGATACGCGCGCAGTGGACCATACACATTAGCGTCGGCTATGGATGGCCTGCCGGTTCCCGCCGACTTTGACGGCGACGGTCTGGCCGATCCGGCGGTTTATGCGAACGGTCAGTGGGCCGTGTGGTTTTCCGCCGGTGGATACGCATTAGGCGGCCCTTACGCATTGGAACCGGAAACATCAGGAACGCCGATTCCCGCCGACTTTGACGGCGATCGACTGGCTGATCCGGCGGTGTATCATGCCGGTGACTGGTATGTCTGGTTATCGAGCGCCGGGTATGCGCGCAGTGGACCCCATCCATTCCAGAGGCAAACAACGGGACTCCCCTGCCCCGCTGACTTTGACGGCGACCGCCGGGCCGATCCGGTTGAATATGCTTCCGGGCAATGGTCCGTCTGGTTTTCCGGCAATGGGTATGGCGAAGGGGGCCCGTATGCGTTTATGGTTGACGCCACGGATGAGCCGCTAAGGGGAGATTTTGACGGCGACGGTCTGGCCGATCCGGCCGTATTCCAGCCCGCAACGGACGCGTTATTTATCTGGAAATCCGGGAACAGCTATCAACAGGCCGGTCCGTATGTCTTGCCCTGAAGACGTGTCCCAGGCACTTGGAGAGCCCATTCGCAGAACATAAAAATCATCGAAAAATGTTTTTTTAATAGTTGTAATAAGTCAGTTACCGAAGAGGGATGTAGCGGTGGTTCGCGAGAGTGGCACTAAGATTTTTGGACGGACCCCTTTTTCCCTTCCATGGCGGTCTACTGCCGGGGACACTCGAGTACGTGCTTGCCGTCCATAAACAAGCCGATTCCTTGAGGATATTTGACGGCCGACCCTTCCGGTTTGAATTGGACGCCAATCACGCGGGTGACATTGTTGGTGTACGGTGTGGGGTAGTCATCCAACTCGGGTCCCACATCGTAGAAAAACGAGAAATTACCACCTACGCCGGGATATCCTTTCGCCAGCCACTCGGCGCTTCCGAACGAGTAGCAGTGGTAGGTGTCCTTGCCGCCATAGTTGAAGCTGACGCCCAACCCCTGGGCCATGCCAGGGCCGATGCGTCCCTTGGCGCCCTTGCCATAAAAGTCGGTAAACTGATCATCCCCTCCAAGGTCAAAGAGGAAGCCGCCAGCTATATCCCACGACCATCCGCCAAAACTGCCGCCGCCACTGTAACGATCGTTACCAGTCCGATCGAGTAGATAACCAATGCCGCGATGGCACCCGTGGCCCAGTGAGTAGTTGCCGGATTGCCCGGAATGGTTGTCGCCGCCGGGTCCGCGTTTGGCGAAATACACATCGTTGCCAGCGTCATCAATGATGATACCGATGCCGCCGGAGTAACCGCAAGCCAGGCTCATAACCCCGGATATATATTCATCGTTACCTCCGCCGTCATGTACGAGGCCCACGCCGCCACCAAAAGTGGCCTGCCATCGGCGCTCCGGCTCATCACCCCGTGCCTCTCCGCGCCAGGAGGATCCATACCCGATACCGCCGCCTTCGTAACCATTGTCCCACTCTTGACCGGCGCTGGCCCCCACCTCATGAAGTCCCAGACACTGGTAATGATCATCTCCATGGCGGTCATCCAACACCCCTAAGCCCTCGTTGATTCCCGCTCCCATGGCAGCAATCCCGGCGGCGTACACGTCGTTGCCGGCCATGTCATAGAGAACACCGACCCCGTGCCAATAGCCGGTCCCAAAAACGTATTTTTGCCCGAGATAGAGATCGTCACCTGCTTCGTCAATCAGCAGCCCAATGCCCAGAAACCCGGCGCCGTAGGCGAACCCATGATCCAAGGTGACACCGGGTGAATCCGGTTGCCGGGGATTACCGTAGAGCTGCACGTAAGGAACCAAATGGGTCTTGGTTCCATCCGGATCGTCCTGCATCAGGTCGGCGCGGGTATGAGCGCGCGGTTGAAACTGGGGCGCAAGCCCCTGGCAATAACGGTCGTTGCCGGCCCGATCGATCAGGATGCTGATACCCAGGATGCCCGCGCCTGGTCCGCCGACGCCATCGGTCCTGTAAACATCGTCACCTTCGAAATCGACGATCAGTTGGACAGGTTTTTCGCCCAGATGTTGCTCGGGATGATGGAAGGTGTAGGTGTCGTTGCCGCCCAAATCCAGGATGACGGCGGCATCCACATCAACATACTGATTGGCCCCGTTACCGCCGACCACAATTCGCCCGTAAGGCGTTGCGATCACTTGCAGGATGATTCCGCTAACGCCTGCGACCCGGGGCAGATTCAGCGTGGGCGCCATGGGGGTCAGGCTTTCCTTCAAACAATCCAGATGTTCCTTGGAGAGCGCGGTGGCGAGCGTCGCGAAAGCTTGTTCCATGGCCTGATAATCCACGCGGTGCTTGAACCGCGGATGATCGAAGGTCTGGTCCTTGACGTAATCTTGCCGGATACCGGTGGTTTCCACCGGTTGCCCGGCCAGGGCGCGCAGGTAGTGATAGAGCCCCGTCATGCTGTAGAGCGCATGCGGCACCCGGACGTTGCCTCCGGAAGTTTGAGTGTCGCCGGGTTTGAACGGATCCTCCGGATTAAAGCTCCAGTAAAAGCCGTAGTAGGGTGACCCCTTCGATCGGTTTACAAACCGGCCCGCTGTACGGCAGATCCACGGGACAACGAACTGGAGCAGTTTCCGTTCCTCCCGGTCAATGGTCTTCAGCGCCTTCTTGTCCACCATCGCCGCGGTCCGGACAAAATCCTGATGAAGGGCTTCCAGTGTGTACGGTCCGGCCGCGCCGGACCGGGCAATCGGAACGGCGCGTTCGGCGGCATCGGGGAACTCGGCGAGCAACTTAAGTGTCTTGCCAAAGGGATCCGGATCCTCCGCAATCTTCCGCGCCCATTGCTCCGTCCGCCATGGAATATCCAACGGGCGTTCGCGCAGAGTCTGCACGATGGTTAATGGGCGATAGGCAAATTGGTTTTCAACCTTGCGGTGATAAGAGATGCAGAACCGGCTCCACTCAGCGAAATCATGCTTCATCCCGTGGCGATTATCGAGAAATGACGCGCGTTGTGATTTATTCAATTCCGGTATCGGGGGCAGGCAGCCGTCCGCAAGCACGGCTTTCAGATGAAGGCCGAGGCGGTTCAGAAGAGGATCAGGATGGTCCCCCGCATCCTGCGCGGCCATCGCTCCGGAGCCGAGCAGCATCATTGTCAAAGCCAGTGTATTCCAGTACTTGGGCATCAGCATGGCTTTCCGGGCAATCCGAAACAATAATGGGGGCTAGTTGCCATATTTTCAGCGTGTTCTCCCGCTGGCCGACTATCCGCACCTGCGGAAGATATCAAACTCCGCACGCGTCACGCGGGCATGAACGCCACCAGTCCGGTTGCCCTTGCTGTGTTCACGCAGTCGGCGGACACAGTCAGATGATTTCGTCCAGTTTGACCGGCTGACCAAGGTCAGTCGCACGTTCCGTTGCGAATGTCAGGCGCATGGTTTGATATGCGTCCCGCGCCGGTGTTTTCGGCGGCAGTCCCTTACGAACCCGATCCACGATATCCAGCGTTTGATCGTGGGTATTGTGAAAGTAGAAATGGTCTTCGGCCGGGTCCCAGGTTAGTTTATCCACCCACTCGCAGTGCATATGAGTAGCGGCATCCGAATACTTCCAGCGTCTGATCGTCCGGCCGAAAATATCAGTCGCCGCCGCGCCCTTGGTGCCGACAACAGTGTAGCGTAAATCGTGGCCATCATCCTTTTGCTGGTCAATCACGTTCTGGAGCGGATCGCCCTGAAAATGGGCGGCCGGTCCCATCATGAAAGTGAGGTGACTGACGGCCCCATTCGCGAACCGGTAGGTTGTGTGATAATTATCCCGCACTTCATAGTAGGGTATAGTGTTGGGGGCCGAGAAAGAGGCGACATCCACAACGTCTGAACCAATCCACCAGCGCGGCAAATCCACGTAATGCGACAGTTTTTC
>CAYQNY010000052.1:0-18520 GCA_964418925.1 uncultured Verrucomicrobiota bacterium | reverse complement strand
ACCGGCCGAGCGCCATCAAGCACGGCGTGTTTGATGGATTGTAATAGGTTTCCTCGTCATGCGCCCAGCCGCCGAGAAGGTCGCCAACTTCACCGCTTTTTATCATATTGTAGGTTGTCTTGAACTGCTTGGAGAAAAGACGGTAATTCGAACAGCAGGTGATTCGGTCGGTTTTTCTTATGGAATCAAGCAGCTTGAGACATTCCGTTCCGTTGATTCCAAGCGGTTTTTCGCAGAGCAGATGTTTGTTTGCCGCAAGTGCTTTCAGACACATATTCACATGTAAATGCTGAGGGGTTGCGATATAAACGGAATCCGCATCCGTTTCTGCCAGTGCCTGTTCATAGTCATAATAGATCGTTTTTACATTCATTTTTGCCGCGAGTGCGTCGGCTTTTTCCTGGATCGGATCGCAAATCGCGGTAAGTTCTGAATCCGTCGCATCACACAGCGCAGGGGCTACGCGGGTATTGGCAATATCTCCGGCTCCTGCCAATAGCCATTTTACCCTTCTTCGCCGGAAAGCCCTGTGGATTGCCACAGGGCTGAATGGCGTTCTTGGCTTCGCAGGGTTCCGCAAAGACTCGACCTGCGTAGCCAAGGCTATTCCGGCGGAGCAGGTTGCCCCGCGGCTTTCTGCGTCGCCAAGGCTATGCAGGACAAGTGCCGCGGGGTGCTTCACTTTCTTCATTTTTCTATGCCTTTTATTGTTCAATGTTTTAATTTTGCCTTTTTGTTATATTTGCCGCCTGTGACAATTATTTGCCTTGTTGTTAAAACCGTAGCATATCTACAACTGATGTGAATGGTTGCAAATAGCTATTTTATGTATTATAGTACCATCCGCTATGAAAAGTGATTTTGAGACGTTCCCGGATGACCTACGGCTGCGTTATATTTTCTGCGTGCGTTTCCATTATGATGCCCCTACCTTCCCTCCGTTCTTCAGCCATCCGTACACGGTAATCGCCGGATTTACGAACGGCAAGTCCGAGATCGGTTTCGCCGACCGAGGCAAACCCCCGCTATTGCTCCGGGCCGGCGATTGCTGCATCTTACCGGCCAACTGCCACCGCCACGGAAAGTCGCTCTCGCTGGACGGAGTGGACTTCATCGCCGCCGGCTTCTTGTTTGAAATCAGGGGCGGAATAGACCTCCTGAACTTTTTCGACCTTCCGTCACGTCTGGACAAAATAACTAATGGTATACTGCGTAATCTGCTTGAAGAACTGCTTGGGCTGGAGAAAGATACTCCCGGGCGCACGGACCTCCAAAAAAATGTGTCAAGACAACGTGTCGGCTATGCCATGCTTGAAAGCATTCTGACTGTGTCCACACCAAAACCCGGGATGCTCATGATCCGGCGGCTCCTGCCAGTTATTGAATATCTGAATGAGCATTTCAATGTCCGGCCCGATTTGCCCAAGATTTTGAAGATGAGCGGATTTTCGCGGACACATTTCTTCCGAATGTTCAAAAGCCAGACCGGGACAACACCAGTGGAATACGTCAAACGCCGCCGGCTGCGCGAAGCGCTGCTGTTGCTGCAGGAGAGCGACCTGAACATATCGGAAATCGGGGACAAGGTCGGCTGGTCGGACCCATTCTATTTCAGCAAAATATTCAAGTCGGAGATTGGTATGCCGCCATCGGTGTACCGCCTCCATTACAAGAATATAGACTTCGGGAAGCCTTTCAAGACTCCACGCTCAACTTTGGCCTTTAATTAACACGCTGCCGTGTTGACTCAATGTAGGCATTAGACCAGCCCTTAATTTAATACTTTACTCTATAATAAGGATCACCACTCAGCGTCTGGCATTGCGCAACTCATTGAGGCGTGCTGCAGCTTGCCGACAAGGTGGTGAAGACGCTGGTCCCGGGCTAACCTGGATTAAGTCAGCCTGGCCGCGAATCCGGCGTCACCAGTTCCGGATACTGCGTTTCCAGCTTTTCGAGTTCCTGGTAAAGCCGGTCATAGTCCCGATCGGATATTTCCGGACTGTTGGCGACATAATAGAGAACATTATGCCGCTCCAGGGCTTGGCGTAAGGACTCAACCCGCCGTTGGGCTTGTTTCAGGTTCATGAAGTTATCATAACGCAATTATTCTGCGTGGCATCGAAAATTAAGTGCCTCAGCGAACACCCCGCGGCAAGGGCTGGATCGCAATAACCTTCCCGCCATGACGCAGTGATTCCGTAGCCGCGCATCCGACGGCAACGCTCATCCGACCGGCCGCCGGTGTTGACACGGGATATTTGCCCTGCGTGATCATATCAATAAAATCCTTGCAGATTTTCGGATCCGCCCCGCCATGCCCCCCCCGCGCCGGTTTAACATCATAGGTTCTGTTGGCCAGATTTTTCGATTTTTTCGACAGGGTACGGGTCAAACAAATCACCTTGGTGCTGTCATCCATATTCTCAATACGCCCTTCCGTGCCGATAAACGTGTAGTTCCGGAAGTAATCCGGTGTAAAATGACACTGCGTATATGTGGCCTTGATGCCGGTATCCAGCTCCATCATCATCATGCTATTGTCCTCAACGCTAACTTCCTTGCGGAAGCAACAGAACTGGTGATGCGGCCATTCCTGATATTCCGTACAAGTATCCTTCTCCGGACAGGAGGGACATTCCAATTTATTGGGCTTGTTACCCCCGTAAAAATCCAAACTGCCGAAGGCCGCCACCCGCCGGGTGTATTTTCCGGTAATCCAGTGAATCATATCAATGTCATGCGATGCCTTCTGCAACAGCAAGCTGGTTGACGTTTTTCGGTTCGCATGCCAGTCATGAAAATACCAGCGGCCGCCGCTGCCCACGAAATGTCGCACCCAAACGGCCCGGATTTCACCGATAGCACCTGAATCCGCGATCTCCTTCATCGTGCGGAAGATATTCATGTGCCGCATATTGAACCCGACCATCAACCGTTTCCGCGAGGCCTTCCACGCTTTCAAGATATGATCACAACCCGCAGTGGTAATGGCCATCGGCTTTTCACAATACACATGTTTGCCAGCCTGCAATGCCGCGACCACATGTTCCTCATGGCAGAAATCAGGGGAGGCCACGACCACGGCATCAATATCCTTGCGCTCCAGCAATTGCCGATACTCGGTGGTCACAAATACCGATTCCCCGAATTCCTTTTTAAAATCAGCAAAAAACTGCGGGTAAATATCTGCACCGGCGACCACACGCGACCGCCCTTCCGGCTTATGCAAATGCACAGCAATACTGCCCCGGCCCGACACTCCGATCACTCCAACCCTGACCTGACTCGACTGGCGTTTCATACATCAATCCTTTCATCAATTTACAGTTGCCAACTCGCACGACATATCATGATTCCTGCCAACCACGCGTAAAACGTGAACCAAAATATACATTATTTTCCGGCCAATACATCGTCAAACCGGATGGAGTCCGGACGGGACGGCAAGGCCAGGTCGTCGCGCATGGCGTCGGCCAGTTCCGCCGCCGCGTCCGCATCGGCCCACCAGTACCAGTACGCGGCACGCTCGTCGCCGTACTTGCCCAGCACCGTCGGCGGTATTCCAAACTTGTTCCAGTACAGTAAGCGCGTGTAATTAATGTTCCACAGCAGGACGTAAGGCACGCTGGCGGTCAGGATGCGGTCAATCTGCCGGCAGATTGCATGCCGCTTGCGAATATCAAATATTGAGCGCTGACGCACTACCAGGGCGTCAATTTTCTTGTTCTGCACCCCGCAAAGGTTCTGACCCGAGCGCCGGTCCGCCTCGGCCGAAAACCACATGGGCTCGGGGTCCTTGCGGACGCCGGCGCTCCAGGCGGCCCAGGTCATATCGAAGTTAAATTCATCCATATCCCTGGCCCAGGCAGCCCAGTCTTTTTTATCAATCAACATTTCGATGCCGGCATCCTTGAGCGCTTCCTTGTAAATCACCAGGAATTTATCGGTGGCGGTTCCACGCGACAGGAAATGGAATCGAAACGGCTGACCGTCCTTTTCCAGCAGGCCGGTCTTCACGTTGACAGCCCAGCCCGCCGCGGCCAGTAGTTTCCGCGCCTGATCCTTGTTGAATTCCACCAGCTCATTCGGGCAGGGTTCAGCATTGGAATACAGGTCTTCATAATACGAGCGGTGCAGAAAATACTGGTTGTGCATGATGGCGCTGTTCATGCGGCGCCGGTCAAGAAGCCGCGCCATGGCCTTACGGATACGGAGATCGTTGAATGGCGGCCGGCGCATGTTCATCGCGAACCCCTGGAAACCCACGGGATTATAATTGAACACTTTCTGCTTCACGATCCAATTTTTGTGGAATTTTTCGCCGGCGGTTTGCGTCGCCCAGAGATGGGCGGTATAGACCGGAAACAGGTCCACCTGCCCTTGCTTGAACGCCTCGAAGGCGTTGTCCCGCTCGGCGAAGAATTTGAACCTGAGTGACTGAAAATTACCGACGCCGCGAAACCGTTTGGCGTCCCGGTTCCACCAGTCGCTCCGCCGCTCAAGGACGGCATAGCGGCCTTCCTTGACGGTCCCCAGCCGGTACAGGCCGGACACCACCGGGAACTCGAAATTGATCTTGTTGAAATCCCGCTTTTCAAAGGCATGTCGGGGCAGGATGGCGAACGAGGCCAGGGCGTCCAGGTTCTTCCAATGCACTTCTTTGGCCGCAAACCGGATGGTTTTGGCGTCTATCACCAGGGGTGAGTCAAACCGGCCCAGCGCTATCTTGTGCGGCCCGGTGAGATTTTCCGGTTGCATCACCGCGTCGAACGTCCATTTGACGTCCCCGGCTGTCACGGGCCGGCCATCGCTCCATTGGGCTTGCGGATCGAGCCGGAAGGTGAACGTTTTCTTATCGTCGGCAATGGACCAGGCCCGGGCCAGCCCGGGTTCAAAGTCCAGCGTCAGGGGATTCTGCGTCAGCAGACTTGCATACATCGCGCCAAAAAGCTCGGCGGAAAAGACATTCTGGTCGAGATAATAGTTAAAGCTCTTCGGGTACTCGCCGACATAAATGGACATTTTCCCGCCCACGACCGCCGCGGGCGATGCCAGGGGATTGGGCGCATCCTGCCAGTCGTTTCCGGGAAACCACTCCTCGCCTGCACCGGACACCGCCGCCCACCCGACCAGCAGACACGCCAGGATATATTTCATCGATTGATCCCCTTTCAACGCGGCCGGCCGCCGATAGATTTTTCGACAAGATGGGCAAGATTTACAGGCATGGTTCCAAAACCGGCTATTTCACTGCGATGGAAATCACCCCCCGCTTAACCAGCGACTTCAAAAAACTTACCGTGCTCAGCGTCGCCTCGCGCCGGTTCACCTGATAGTGGGAGACGAACACGTTAATAATCTCCAGCGTCGTTTTCTTACTATCAATCTGGCGAAACACGAAACTGCCAAGTTGATCCAGTTTCACCACCCGCTCAATGACGGGCGGCTGAAACCGCGTCAGGAAACCGTCGCGGCGTTTCAGTCTGATGGTAATCACCACCCGCTCCGGATTACTGTCAACAAACGTCACCCCTTCGTTGAGCACCGGAACGCCTTGCAGCGATTGCTGCCGATCAATGACCGGTTGTTTTTCCTTGTTAAATAATCCATGACCAAAAATAGGAATGGCACACCCCCCCTTGGATTAATACTATAGAACACGAACGCCGTATTTCAAGCCTTACCGGCGGCCATAATTCATCAGCTACAGGGCGCTGGCCAGGGTTAATCCTGCGTGCCAAGCCAAAACCTTGGCGAAGGCTGGTCAAAATGATCCGTTCCGGGAACCCTGCCCGTGGCGGGGTAAGCTGTGAACACCTTGAGTTGGCCAGGTTGCCATGCTATAAAAATTAGCCTCCCCCCACTATTTTCTGGACGCTCCTTCCCGGCCATGCCATACTTAATAGTTATGGATGATCCGTCTGACAAAGAAGTGGTGCATCTGAAAGTGGATGAACATTTACCGGCAGTGCCATCCTCAGTACCCGCCGCGGAAGTGCTTAAACAGATTCTGGCACAGATGCTTGAAAACGAGCGCCGGCGCGTGCGCAATGAATTCATTCGCATCAGCTCTGTCTTTCTCGTTCTCCTACTTCTCATCATGGCCGGCGGATTCTGGATCGCCCGTGATATCCTCAGCCAGGTCAAGGAAACACGGCTGATGTCCGAGCATTCCCAGGACGCCCTGATAGCTCTTTTGGCGGCCGGCGGCCGCCCAGGATCGAATGCTTCGTCGCCGCCCATAGCGTCCATTGCCCGTAATGTGTCGGGCCGGCTGGAAAGTCGGAATGGAATGCCCACTGAAAATCCGGCTGAAATCCAGATAACCATTGCCCGGCTGGAAGAAAAAAACAAGCTGCTGTCTGAACTTGTGCAAACGGAAAACGCGAGTATGAAAAACCTCCTGCGGGATGTATTGAAGACCCGCGATACTGAAATCAATACACTCCGGTCTAAAATCAATTCCAAGCAGGCCCAAGCCATTAAGTCCAACCCGGTTGACCTGGACACGGCTCTGGCCCTGACAGAGGTAACATCCCGGGAAAAAAGTGTTCCTGCCAGCGTCCTCAACATCCCCGATCGCCCACTGGTCAAAAGCCTGATGGCGCCGGTAGCCGATGATATGCCGCTCCGCATACCAATCCCTGCGTCTTAACACGCTAACACAGGCTGTACCCACAACCCGCTCGTGGCCATGCCAGGAGCGCGGCAAGCGCGCTTGTCCTGCGCCGCGCAGGATGGCGAGCCGGATTGAACAGCAGAACCGCAGAATATCGACGTTCAAACCGTTCGAATGTTTTTTGTGCTCGTGACAATGTCTCTTCACTTCGTTATTCTACTGTTCTCTGAAACAGGCCCAGTAGCTGCCGGGTTATCGACATCTTGTTTTTCCCGCCAGCTTGTCCGACGTAGCTTCAGCGCAGACGGAAGGTGGGTCTTCCGCCTTGCTGCCTTTAGCGGATCCGCAAGGGCGGAGCCTATGGCATGATATCGCGGTTCCGGATATGGATAAGACACTAAAAAAACACCGTTCTTACGTATAGTAGTATAAAAGCCATGAACCCCAAGCGTCCTGCCTGGCGTCGTGATAAAAACGACGCTGCTTTGCCGACTCCCGCAGACCAATCGCTTGAGACCCTCGCGGGCACCGTGGACCACATCATCTATCACTCGGAAGAAACCGGCTATACGGTCTGCGTCCTGAAAACCGCCGGACACCGTGAAGGCATAACTGTCGTGGGCACCTGCGCGGCAATCTGGGCGGGCGAAATACTGACCGTCACAGGCCATTGGAAGCGCCACAAACTGCATGGAGTCCAGTTTACCGCCCAGCGCATGGTCTGCGTGGAACCCCATTCAGCCGCCGGCATCCAGAAGTTCCTGGCCAGCGGCCTGATTCTAGGTATCGGCAATGTGCTCGCGGAACGGCTGGTCAAAAAATTCGGTGAAGACACCCTGCGCATCATTGACAAGGAATCCGCCCGGCTCGAAGCGGTGGACGGCATCGGAAAGAAACGGCGCGAACAGATCAAGACGGGCTGGAACGAACAGAAATCGGTGCGTGATATCATGATCTTCCTGCACACCCACGGGGTCAGCACTTCCCAGGCCACCCGTATTCATCGCGCCTACGGCGATGATGCCATTGCGCTGGTGCGTGAAAATCCGTACCGATTGGCCGCGGATATCTGGGGCATCGGATTCAAGTCGGCGGATAAAATCGCGCAAACCCTGAATATTCCGCCGCACTCCCTGGTCCGGGCCCGCGCCGGTCTCGTGTATTCCCTGCAGACGATAACCGATGAAGGGCATTGTTATTGTCCCCGGGACCAGCTGTTGACGACCGCCGGTGAACTGCTGGACATTCCCCTTGAGATTCTTAACCAGGCCCTGGACAATGAACTGGCCGCCCGGACGCTGTTCCAGGAACAGGATGCCGTCTATCTCATAGCTCTGTATCAAGCCGAAGTCGGTATCGCGACACATCTGCGCAGGCTTCTAACCCGGCCGGCCGCCAATGTCATCGCCGATCCCGCCAAGGCCGTTGCCTGGGCCGGTAAACGCATGCACCTTACCTTTGCGCCCCGCCAGGCCGAAGCGCTGGCCATGGCGTTAAGTCAAAAGGTATCCATTATCACCGGGGGGCCAGGAGTCGGCAAGACCACCATTATCCGCGCCCTGGTGGATATCTTTGCGGCTAAGAAACTGCGCGTCTGTCTGGCCGCGCCCACGGGACGAGCCGCCAAGCGCATGGAAGAAGCCACCCGTCCCGCCTGTAACGCTAGGCCTGCCCACAGTCGCTGCGCTCCAGACGCTGTAGGCCGGGGCCAGGCCATGACCCTGCATCGCCTGCTGAAATACAGTCCCGGCAGCGGCCAGTTTGAACATAATCAAAATCAGCCGCTGACAGGTGATGTATTCATTCTGGACGAAGTATCCATGATTGACGTCGCCCTGATGAATGCCTTCTTACGGGCTTTGCCGACGCACGCATTTCTCATCCTGGTGGGTGACGCCGACCAATTGCCCAGCGTCGGTCCGGGGAACGTGCTCCGGGACTGTATTGACTCCCACGTGATTCCCGCCATCAAACTGGACACGATTTTCCGTCAACAGCAACGCAGCTGGATCGTCCACAACGCTCACCGGGTGAACACCGGCCAGTTCCTGGAACTGCCGCCGGCGGCGGAACTGTCCGATTTCTATTTTATCGAAGAAAATGAACCCGACAAGGTCATTGCCTCGGCAGTGGAACTCATCACCCGCCGTATTCCCCAGCGGTTCGGTTTGGCCCCGAAAACCGATATCCAGTTGTTGACGCCCATGCGCAGGTTCCAGCTGGGATCAGAAAACATGAACGCCGTTCTACAGGACGTCCTTAATCCCCGGGGCCCTTCCATTTCCCGTTTCGGGCGCGTGTACCGGGTCGGCGACAGGGTCATGCAGTTGCGAAACAATTACGACAAGGATATTTATAACGGCGACATCGGCTGGATTCGGGAGGTTACCCCGGAAGACCAGCAGATCCGGGTGAATTTTGACGGTCGCGAAGTAAGCTACGATCCGGCTGATATTGACGAACTCAGCCTGGCCTACGCCTGCTCCATTCACAAGGCGCAGGGCAACGAATATCCGGCCGTAGTCATTCTCATGACAACCCAGCATTTCAAGCTGTTGCAGAGGAATCTTCTTTACACGGCACTGACGCGAGGACGGCGGCTGGTCTGTCTGATCGGGTCAAAAAAGGCGGTTAATATCGCCATCCGCAACAACCATGTGATCCAGCGGCGCACCCGGTTAAAAGAGCATTTGGCTTGACACGAAAGAATTTTTCATCAATGCTGACTGATGAAAAATAGCCGTAATACAAGAAAGGAAAGCGAAAAAATGAAACTTGATCCTACCAAGATGAAAGACTGGGAGATTGCTGAAGCCGCAGAAGAGAAAATGAAACCATTCGCCATGTTGGCGGAGGAAATGGGAATCAAGCCGGACGAACTTATTCCCATGGGTAAAAAAATCGGAAAAATAGATTGTTCCCGCGCCATCAAACGCCTGCAAGGCAAGCCGCAGGGCAAGTACATAGACGTCACCGCCATCACGCCCACCCCGCTGGGAGAAGGAAAAACTACCACGGTCATGGGCCTGATAGAAGGGCTGGGAAAAATCGGCAAGCGAGTGGCGGGTGCCATCCGCCAGCCGAGCGGCGGCCCCACCTTCAACATCAAGGGTTCGGCAGCCGGCGGCGGCCTCGCGCAATGCATCCCTCTAACCGCGTTTTCAATCCGGCTGACGGGCGATATTGATTCGATTACCAACGCCCATAACCTGGCCATGGTTGCGCTCACCTCCCGCATGCAGCACGAAAACAACTATGACGACGCGCGCCTGGCCAAAAGCAATCTGAAACGAATCGGCATAGATCCCAAGCGGGTTGAAATGAAATGGGCCATGGATTTCTGCGCCCAGGCACTACGGAACATAACCATCGGCAAGGGCAGCAAAATGGACGGATTCGAAATGGAATCCGGGTTCCAGATAACCGTATCCAGCGAAATCATGGCAATCCTGGCGGTAGCCAAAGACCTCAAGGACATGCGCGAACGCATGGCCAGGATTGTCCTCGCCTATGATAAGCAAGGCCATGAAGTGACAACAGCCGATCTCGAAGTTGACGGCGCCATGACAGCATGGATGACGGATGCCATCAACCCGAATCTCCTGCAGACGGTCGAGGGTCAGCCGGTATTTGTGCACGCCGGTCCATTCGCTAACATCGCGATAGGACAGAGTTCAATAATTGCCGACGAGCTGGGCACCAGGCTGAGCGACTACCATGTAACCGAGAGTGGTTTCGGCGCGGATATTGGGTTTGAAAAATTCTGGAACCTCAAGTGTAGATTTTCCGGAATTACTCCCAACGCCGTGGTTATTACGGCAACGATCCGGGCCCTGAAAATGCATGGCGGCGGACCCAAGGTCAAACCGGGTATACCTTTGGACCAGGTTTATGCCAGGGAAAACATGGGCTTGCTGGAAGCCGGCTGTGACAATCTGATCGCCCATATTGAAACCGTCAAAAAGAGCGGAGTGCGCCCGGTGGTTTGCATCAACAGCTTCCATACGGACACGCAAGATGAAATCGCGCTTGTCAGGAAGGTGGCGGAAGCGAACGGCGCCCTGTGCGCGGTGTCGGAACACTGGCTGAAAGGCGGGGAAGGCGCCATCGAACTGGCGGAAGCTGTCGTTACAGCCTGCGACGAGAAAAACGACTTCCATTTCCTCTATGAATTGGACACGCCGCTGAGAAAGAGAATTGACTTGATTGCCCGGGAGATTTATGGAGCAAAAGGCGTTACCTATACCGACAAGGCACTCGAGAAGGCCAAAATGTTTGAGGCCGATCCCGAGTCGGCAAAGCTCGGGACCTGCATGGTCAAAACCCACTTGAGTCTTTCACACGATCCGGATATCAAGGGCCGGCCGACAGGATGGGAACTGCCGATCAACGACATCCTGGCGTACAAGGGCGCGGGATTCATTGTGCCGGTAGCCGGCGCTATCAAGCTCATGCCGGGTACCTGCTCGAATCCAGCGTTCAGAAATATTGACGTGGACGTTGAAACTGGAAAAGTGAAAGGACTGTTCTGACCCGGACGCAAAATATGCTGCAGCCGAATAGAATCTTCCGCTGTACCTTCTATGCGATTTACCTGTCTGCGGGCGGCTACACACAGGCCGGCGCAGATCTTTTGCAAGGCGTTTGGCAAGTGCTTGCCGTTGAGTATGTTACCGGAAGATTCTATCATGCCATAGGCGGGAAAGGCTTGCTCATGGCTACGCCGGCCGTCGTCGCGCCGTAGCGGCGCTTTGCCGTGCCGCGACGGCGGAAGCGCTTCCGCCGTCGTTCGCCGCGGCGAACTATGGCGGACAAGTCGCGCAGGCTAGTCGCAAGCCGAGAAGAGATATGAGCGAAGGCAAGCAGAAGCTGCGAGGTTTATCAACGCAGCGCGTGCGAACTGTCGTTGAAACACAGGCGAAGAGTAAACCTCTCTACCCAATCGCGATAGTCCGCCTGAGACGGATGATAAAGCAGCCGGTGACACAGGTCTATGACCGCAATGACGATCTTCATGTTGTGTAGTATTCGTCTGCCTCTTTGGTTGTAGCCGTAGGCTGCTTTATGTTTAGACAAAATGGGTCCGGATGTAGTTGAGGGCCGATTCAAGGGACGGTAGAATTTTCGTGCAGTACCGCACCATCCATGGACTGCAATTCTGGAACTCGAATGGGGAGAAGGCCACCACAAATTTGCCCAGGTTGTTCGCTGCATAAAAAACTTCCATGGCCGTCCCGATCGACGCCTTGTTGTAATTAACCAATACAATGTCCGCGTTCCGGATATCCTGGAGATCGAATTCCACGATCTCGTTAGCGCTGTCCACCTCACGGTCCTTGAAATTCCGGCGCATGGGATCCAGAAGCATAAACCGTTTACCCAGCTTCCTAGCCGCAAGTTTGCGCCACTCGCGAGACAACCCCTCATGTTCATCCATGATCGGTCCGCATAGATAAATCTTTTTCACGCCACCCTCCCCATCTTAATATTTTCGTGCGAAGATTCTTTGCCACGCCGCCCCAAGTCCGTATCGGGGGTCTGGCGCCATAATGAGACTTTCTGGGGCAACAGCATCTTTTCTGTCTTTCCTTGCACGACACGGCTACTATAACATACCGTCATGAAGGCCACAACCGTCTCTTTCAAAACCCTGGGATGCCGGCTGAATCAGGCGGAAACCGCCCGGATGCGCGCCGGGTTTGAGGCCGCCGGCTGCCGGACAAGGCCATTCGGAGAAGCTTGCGATATCTGTATCATCCACGGATGCACGGTAACAGCAAAGGCAGAAAAGAACAGCCGCCGGCTGGCCCGCTCCATCAAGCGCCGACATCCGAAAACATTCGTCATCATCGCCGGCTGTGTTGCCGAGATCGGCGGTGAGAAAATCCGGCGCGGCGGCGCCGACCTGATCGCGAACCAAACGGATAAATTTATCCTGCCCACCCTGCTCACCCGCCATGGATTTCAATTCACCCCCCGATCGGAATCGCTCCCCCCTCGATTCGATACCATCCGGGCGATTGTGAAAATACAGGACGGCTGTGACTTCCGATGCGCCTACTGTATTGTGCCGGACGCGCGGGGCCAATCCCGCAGCCGTCCTTCCGGAGAAATCCTTGAGGAAATCAGACGGCTGATCAATGAATCCGGGGTTCGCGAAATAGTTCTAACCGGCGCAAATATCGGCTGTTATGACGACCACGGGACCTCGCTGGTCGCGTTGCTGGAACAGGTGGAAACGCAAACATCCGTGGAACGCCTGCGGCTCAGTTCCATCGAGCTCACCACGGCCGAATGTCCGATTATTGACTTCATGGCGTCCTCGGCCACGCTTTGCCGATTTCTGCATCTGCCCCTCCAGAGCGGATCTGATGCCGTGCTAACCGCGATGGGCCGCCGTTACACGACGCGCCAGTATCGCCAGGCCGTGGACTATGCGGTACGGAAACTCGGCCGGGTCGGTTTAGGCACAGATATCCTAACGGGATTGCCCGGCGAGAATGCCGCGGCATTTACCGCAACCGAGCAATGCATAGAAAGCCTGCCGTTCAGTAATCTGCACGTGTTTGCTTACAGCCCACGACCGGGCACGCCGGCCGCGCGTATGAATGGACAGATTGCCGCATCTGAAAAAAAACGCCGCCGCGCGCGCCTGATCGAATTGGGATACCGGAAGCGCATGGAATTTGTCCGGCAATGGATCGGCCGGGAAGTCAGCGTCCTGATTGAAGCGGTGGATGCCGACGGGTGGGGAACAGGTTGGACCGGCGAATATCTGCCGGCACAAGTCCACGGCCGGAATCTGCGGCCCAACACCATCATCCGTTTCAAACCCGAGACCGTATCGGGCAAGTCGCTGATCGGTACCGCGCCTTTGCCGCTTGGCACCTGACAGGAGTTACTGAAAAAATATGTATTTTACCATTGACGAATATTTGCAGTTTGATATTTTATACTCAAATGCCGGTTTTGAATTTTGCCCAGCGCATTATTACGCAGTAGCGAAGGCCGGGAAGGGGTACATAAACCCAGCGGAATTATCTGTGGGCTGTCAACGCTTTCAATGAAAAGGAGCCGCCGATGACCAAGAAAGACCTGGTAATACGCATTTCGAAAGAAACAGGACTGATACAACAGGACGTGTTCGCGGTAATCCAGAAAACACTGGATTACATCACGGAAAGCCTCGCCAAGGAAGAGAATGTCGAATTCCGCAATTTCGGCGTGTTTGAAGTGCGCGTCCGCAAGTCGCGCATTGGACGCAATCCCAACAAGCCTGCCAATGTAGTGACCATTCCGAGCCGCAAGGTCGTGAAGTTTAAAATGGGCCGAATCATGAAATCGCTGGTGATGAAAAACGTTTGACGGCCGCCCTTTATCCCAGCGCGATTAAAATCGTGCTGGGATAAAGACCGGAACTCATGACTTCTGAGACTTTTCATTTCGAGGCGCCCCGCGGTATGCGGGATTTTTATCCCGATGACATGGATGTCCGCAACGCGATTTTCGCGGCCTGGACCCAAGCGGCGCGCGAGTTCGGGTTTTCCCAGTATGACGCCTGCGTGGTGGAATCTCTTGACTTGCTCAAGCATAAAAGCGGCCAGGAAATTGTCGAGCAGATTTACACCTTCCAGGACAAGAGCGGCCGGGATCTCGCCCTGCGCCCGGAAATGACCCCCACCCTGGCCCGAATGATCGTGGCACGACAGGGCGCCTTGAACTTTCCCCTCAAATGGTTCGCCATCGCCCAATGCCTGCGTTATGAACGCATGAGCCGCGGCCGGAAGCGGGAACACTATCAGTGGAACCTGGACATCGTGGGCGCAGCGGCGCTCACAGCAGAAGCGGAAATCCTGGCCTGCGCGCTCCGCGCGCTGGCCCTGCTCGGCCTGAACGCGAAAGACGTTACGGTACACTTCAGCAACCGCGCTCTGCTGGCAGACCTGATGATAAAATCCGACATTCCCGCCGTCCACCATCCGGCCACGTTTCTCGCGCTGGACAAACGCGGTAAACTGCCCGATGACGAAATCGCCAAATCACTGCAAGACGCCGGACTCGACACTGCCCATAGCAAGGCCGTTTTTCAACTCATGGGTATTCAATCACTCGATCAGGCAGCGGCGGTTCTCAAGGACACGCCTCCGTCATTGCAGGCAACCCGGAACCTGACGGCCCTGATAACCGATTACGAACTCAGCGACTACCTTCAATTTGATATCGGCGTAGTGCGCGGATTGGACTACTACACTGGAATTGTGTTTGAAGCCTTTGACGCTGAAAAAAAATTCCGGGCCATTTTCGGCGGCGGCCGCTATGACCACCTGCTGGAAAACATGGGTGGCAAGCCCATGCCGGCGGTGGGTCTCGGCTTCGGCGACGTCGTTATCGCCGAACTGCTGGCCGACAAGGGCAAGCTGGCCGAGCATTGCGAACGGGTGAACATGGCTATCGGATTCATGGAAGACGGACAGCGCTCCATGGCTGTCAAGCTGGCCCAGGCCATGCGCCGGGCGGGCCAAAGCGTGGAAACCGCCCTGCATCCGGAAAAGCCCAAACATTTCTTCGCGCGCGTCGGCAAAGGCCGGGTGCTTCAGGCTGTCTTCCTCGGGCCCGACGACCTCGCGCGCGGCACGGCACGCGTAAAAAACCTTGCCGATCGATCCGAGACGGAAATCTCTTTAGCTCAACTATTAAAATAAAAAGTGACAATGAATATCAAGCCCTTTGGCCGCAACCAAAAAATGCTATTCGGTGGATACGAATGTTCGTTAGCCCATTACTAAGAGCATTTTACATCTGCACGGCTGCTTTATCAGCAATCACAACCGGAGAAAAATATTGTGGCATTTTATATTGACGTTTTGGAGTGCGACAGTCATACTATGCTTTGTTTTCGGTGAAGCCATATGATTATCCTCTATTTTTGGTGTAGATAGTTTGTTGATAACAACTTTCCGCCATAGGCGGATCTGCCTTTGGCACGAGCATCTTGCCGGAAGTGGAGAATATGTAGAGAAAATAATCAATCCGCGGCGGATTGATTATTAATCTGGTTTCGTCAATTCTTCAGTCTCTTGAATCCGCCTCGTCCTTCTCCCGTCGGATAAGGTCTCGTGCGCGCATGGGATCACGAATGCCGATGAACGTTACCTCAGCGCCGCCTGTTCCGGCTGAGGCGATCTCGACTGTGCCGAGCCCGAAGAGCCGTTCCAAAATCCCCTGCTTGACATTGATGTTCCGAATGTCTTTGACTCCGACTTCGTGGATCTTGCGGGAGATAATTCCTGCCTTGGACATGACACGCTTATTGGTCAGCGTGTAAAGTTTCGTGTTGCGATCCAGGATAGCGTACAAGATGACGAGCAGGCCAACGCCAAACAGAAAGATCAGAGGGATGCCGATGATGAAGTAGCCGAGATAGTATAGGTAGGAAGGCTTGCCTTTCCACATGTCATTCTCGACCTGAAGACCTAGTTTTTTGGGTTTCGGAGTCTCAGGCTGTTTGGCTTTGCCATCCAGAAACTCTCCGCAGTGCTTACACTTGATAGCTGAGGTAAGGATTTCTTCTCCACAGAAGGGACACGCCCGCGTCTGTTTCTGCGGTGGTGGGGGTACCGATTGCCTGGCTGGAGGATCTGGCAGTGAGATTGTCCCGTTGCACGAGGGACAGTTGATCTGCTGTCCGAGCATTTCCTCCGGTGCTTCTATCGATTGCTTGCAGTGTGGACAGTTGCACTTGAAGTCAGCCATGATCTTCCCTCCTCGTTTATACCGGGGTTCTGGTAAAAGTTTCCGTCTTCTATTCTCTTAACATCTGAATATTGAGATAGTTGCGACAGATTTGACTTTCTCCCCCTTTTTCTGCTCTTATCTTCCCCTGTTCCTTATCCCAATTTTAATGTGCCAATGTAGCCGACACAAACGCGTTCGGGTGGCTTCACCCGAATGCGTTTGGGCCGGAACGGCGAGTCCGCGAGCCCTCTTGTGGTATGCTCGCGTGAATGAATCGAACGCTGGGAGTATCCGTACGGTGATAAGCAAAGACGACGGTGCCCCGAGCTTCCGATCCCGTCAAGAAAAGTCAGCCCAAACAAAGGAGACACCGTCGTGAAACCTATAGTATCACTTGTTCGTTGGTTTTGTCGCCAACTTTCTTTAGAAGAATTATTCATCGCAACAACTATCATCTTAGAAGTTCTCAACGACGATCGGCCCGACATCAAATGCAAGGACGCCTTGCGCCAGGAGCATCCTAACTATCGCAAGTACGATGTTGATCCCGAACCTCCCTTAACCGAGTGCCCTCCTCCCAAACGACGCCAGCCAACGGCTGACTGGAAGGCTCTGCTTGAAACCCACCGGCTCAATACCGGCCAGGAACTTAAACCCGTTCGTCGATGCGATCCTTCAGCCACCGTCCCCAATGCTACGCATTGTCCTAACTGCAATGCCCCGGGTAAATATATCTATTACAATGACGGAAAGAAGCGATCTCAACTCCTCTGTAAAGTCTGCAACCAGCTCTCGAAAGTTGCTTACCGCCGACATCCCTCACAGGCCAAATACTGGTGCCCGTGCTGCAACAGCGCTCTCTACCTGTGGAAGAAGTCCGAAATCATCACCATCTACAAATGCCCCAACGATCAATGCCCCCGATATCTATCGGCCAAGGCCAAACTCAACGCCCAAGAACGAGAGCTGCAAGAATCAAAATCCAGTCAGTTCAAACTCCGCTACCAGTATCGCGAGTATCACTTCGACCCCAAGTATCTGGTACCCTCATCTCCTCAGACATCCGACATGGGTCGAATCGACCGTATTCACAGCAGTTTCAACACTCTTGGCCTCGTTCTGACCCTGGCCGTGTCTTACGGCCTGAGTTCACGCATGAGCGCTCACATGCTCAAGCATGTCTTCGGCATCAGTATCTCGCACGTCACCGTCCTGAACTACCTGGCCCAAGCCGCTGTGCTCTGCCACCCCTTCAATAGCCATTACAAAGGTCCGGTCGATGTGCGCATCGCCGGTGATGAAACCTATATCCGCGTGGCCGACCAATGGAACTACACCTGGTTCACCATCGGTACCACCTCCCGGGCCATCCATGCTTATCACCTCTCCGATACCCGGAGCACTCAGCATGCGCTTATCACTCTCTCGGAAACCATCCGAACCGCACCCCATGACATCACTACCGAGTTCGTGGGCGACGGCAACCCTGCCTATGACTCCGCCATCCATGCCATCAATAACCCAGCTCTCCTTGAAGGTTCTACTTTGCCCCTCCAACGCCGCACCGTCATCGGCTTGACCAACGAAGACTCCGAAAGCACTGAGTACCGACAGTTCAAACAGATCATCGAGCGCTTCAACCGCACCTACAAGTTCCACACTCGTGCCCGTTCAGGCTTCAAGGACTTCAATGGCGCCGTGGCGCTCACGGTCCTGTTCGTCACCCACTACAATTTCCTCAGAGCACACTCGGCCATCGGATACAAAGTCCCTCGGCCCATCAATGACCTTAAAGCCATCTCCACCATCCAGGGACAGTGGACCAAGATCATGCACATGGCCACCGAACTGGACCTCGCCGCCTGATCTGATCGCTTGTCGAAGAACCTTCAGAATACTCCCGCCACCGGTCTGCTCTTACCCGCCAATCTCACCGTCTTGCACACCCCAAAGCCTCGCTCACCCAGCCTACATCCGGCATCCGCAATCCCGTATCTCGCACCCCGTATCCCATACCGACCAGTCTCAACGTCCTGTCATTCTTTCATCGCAGATTTAACAGTACCTATACCGGGATTTCCCATATGAGCCCTGACTCCCGGCCGTCGGAACTCGTTTCAGTTGAATTGCCTATCACATTACCACAACCGGCAGACTTGACAA
>CAYQNY010000051.1:0-18656 GCA_964418925.1 uncultured Verrucomicrobiota bacterium | reverse complement strand
CTGCGGCGGAAAAGAACATTTACTTCAACGGGCTCACTGTGCCTAAATCCAAGCAAATTCCCTTAAAATCCCGGTCCCCATCCTGTGAATCCTGTTAATCCTGTCGTTATCCCCGGCTTTGCCTGCCCGGCTCTCCTGTTCCAGTCCTCTGAACTCTCATTTTGCAGAAGTCATTAATTCAATAAACCGGAACTGGTCGGTATACTGTTGCTTTTTCCGAATCGCCATGACCAACATTTCTCCCAGCGTGTGGGCGCGGCGGCAAGATCGGCCGGCTTAAGCTGGACTTTGGCATCCCTGCCAACGCACTGGGCGCCCATGGGAACAGAATTGCCTCGACATGTTTCGATGTCTGGCGGATAATTCTCCTCAGTTAAGAAACATTTCCCCGGCTGAGGATGGATTTTAATCCCCTGTTCGGAACGATCCAGCCCTGATAATCGACAGCGAGGCGGAGAGGAATGCTGGAATAAAGACGCGGTAATTCCATGAAAGCGCGTATATGTCATGGTTACATTGCTTGGGTAGTTATCGTTGTTGCCATCATGGGGCTGGCTTTATCGGCTGGCGGCGCCGAGCCCGCCATGGATACAATCCGTGTCTTTAGGACAGAGCCCGCCTGTTTCGAATATCTGTTCACCGGCATGGTGAGCGAAACGGACGGTCGGCCTTTGCTGGCGTTCAACCACCGCAACGGCCGGACCTCTTTTGTCAGGCCAGGCGAGACCCTGGGCCGTTTCCAAGTCATGGCCTTCGAACCGAAAACCAACCACATTTATAATTCATCCCTGCATGCCTATCTTGATGAGTCATCCGGCACGGTCACCCTCGCCGGTCCCGGGGATGCCGTTATTATCCTGGAACAGGGCCGGCCGTTGCCGTGGCCCGGCCACGTGGCCTGGCTGGTCTGTCTGGATAGAGGATTCTGGTGGAATGTCCAGGAACAGGATATTTTTCTCATGGGTGATCAGCCGGTTTTCGTGGAAGAAATTGACGAAGACGGCATTATGGTTTCGGCCGGGCAAAACCCGCAATTCATCCGGCGGATTTCATTCGAAGAAAAAAATGGCCTGCAGCGGCTCTGGGCAGAACAGAAGCGTCGGGAACAGCAGGCTCAGGCACTGGCTCTTCAGCGGCGGCAGGAGGCGGCCAAGTTAAAAGTGACGGCGGCCGCCGATAGCGGCGCTTCCTATTTCACGTATGAACGGGGTACCCGGGTGGAAATCCGGGGCCCCACGCGGTTTTTTTACGGATGTGAATATCGTTTCCCAACCGCATTCAAAGCGTATCCAACCGCTCAATATAGTAACGGCCGGCTCGTTCCATCGTATATCGTGTTGCCAACCCGTTTTGAAACACGCCGTTCGGGAATATCCCTGATCGGGCCATGAAGCACCCCGCGCCCTACCTTCCGATACGGTCAGCATGACAATTTCGAAAGCTGTGCAGAAATTGAGGTGACCTATTGCCGGTTGATCCTCATTTTGATTGCGATTCCCGCCGCTGGAGCTAGAATACATCTCTGTCATGAAAGACATCCAGAACAGACGCGATTTCCGACAGATCCCGATCCAGAAAGCCGGTGTGAAGAATCTCCAGTATCCCCTGGATGTTATGGATCGGGAAAACAAGGTTCAGCACACGGTAGGCAATGTCAGCATGTATGTGGATCTGCCGCATCATTTCAAGGGAACGCATATGTCCCGGTTCCTGGAACTGCTCAATGAACATAGGGGCAAGATTTCCCTGCTGAACATCGGTGCCATTCTCAAGGCCATGGTCAGCCGGTTCGACTCCACTACGGCGCATCTGGAAATTAGTTTCCCCTATTTCATGGAAAAGTCCGCGCCGGTTTCACGGGCCAAGTCGCTCATGAATTACCAGTGCGCGTTTCTGGCAACCTATAATCGGAAGCAGCGGCAGAACCCCCTGGACCTGATCATCGAAGTCATGGTGCCGGTGTCCACGCTGTGTCCCTGCTCCAAGGCAATTAGTAAGCAGGGGGCGCATAATCAGCGTTCCTGGATTACCATCCAGATACGCAGCCGGGAACTGGTGTGGATTGAGGAATTGATCGAAAGCGCGGAGGCGGAAGCCAGTTCCGGATTGTATGCCATGCTCAAGAGGGAGGATGAAAAGTACGTCACCGAACAGGCTTATGCCCGGCCCCGCTTTGCCGAAGACGTGGCTCGCGCTATCGCGCGCAAGCTGAAAAAAGATCCGCGCATTACCTGGTTCCAGGTGGCCAGCGAAAACCTGGAAAGCATCCACAACCATAACGCCTATGCGCTGGTCACCAGTAACGGTCTGCAGAAAACATCCAAGAGTTAAGGGCCAAGCGAGTCATTCCAAATGAATATAAAGACGCATGAATCGAAAATACTGGACCTGGACGCAATGCGAGTCGAACGCAAGCGGCTCCGCGCTCAGGGAAAAATCCTTGTGTTTACTAACGGCTGCTTTGATATTCTGCACACCGGCCACGTTGACTACCTGGCCTTTGCAAGGCGCCAGGGTGACACCCTGGTGATCGGACTGAATTCCGACGCCTCGGTCAAAAGGATCAAGGGGAACCAGCGCCCCATTGTTCCCCAGGCAGACCGGGCCAAGGTGCTGGCAGCTCTCGCAGCCGTCGATTATGTGGTTATTTTTGACGACGACGAACCGGCAGGTCTCATAGCAGAGATCATGCCGGACGTGCTCGTCAAAGGTGAGGACTGGAAACATTATGTCAGTGGCAGTGAAATCGTCACGGATAATGGCGGCCGCGTAGTCCTCGCGCCGCTAACCAAAGAACGTTCCACCAGTCACATCATCAACAAAATCCTCCAGACTGGCTGACAAGGGGACTGAGTTATGGCTACAGAGTTTATCGTAACCGGCGGCGCGGGTTTCATTGGCAGCAATCTGGTTGCGACTCTGAACGCGAGAGGCCATGAGCATATCCTGATCGTTGACCGGCTGGACCACGACGGGAAGAAAAAGAATCTGGACGGGCTGAAGTTCCATGACTGCCTGGATAAGGATGACTTTAGAAAGCAATTTCTCGGCAACAATCTGCAACACGTGGATACAGTTTTCCACATGGGCGCCTGTTCTTCTACTACCGAGACGGACGAAGAATATCTGACCGACAATAACTTCCGCTACACCCGTGAACTTTGCGCATGGTGCCTGGATCATGATGTCCGTTTCATCTACGCATCCAGCGCCGCTACGTACGGGAACGGTTCGTTGGGTTATTCCGACGAAGATAAGGTTACCCCATCCCTGCGTCCGCTGAACCTGTACGGCAAGTCCAAGCAAATGTTTGACTTATGGGCGCTTGAAAACAAGGTCCTGGACCGTATAGCGGGACTGAAGTACTTCAATGTCTACGGCCCGCACGAGGACCACAAGGGTGATATGCGCTCTGTCGTCAATAAGGCCTGTCAACAGATACTCACCACCGGCGCAACACGACTATTCAGGTCCTGTAAACCTGAATACAAGGACGGAGAACAGGATAGAGACTTTGTTTACGTCCAGGACGCTGTCAAGATTACCCTCTTCTTCCATGATCATCCCGAGGTCTCCGGCCTGTTTAACTGCGGGACCGGGCAGGCGCGCACCTGGATTGATCTGATTAAAGCCGTCTTTGCCGCCATGGAAAGAAAACCCCGGATAACATTTATCGATATGCCCGCCGAGATTCAAGCAAACTACCAGTACCACACGCAGGCGGACATTTCCAAGCTGTTGCGGACGGGATATGCCGGGCAATTCACCCCGCTCGAAGCCGGCATACATGATTATGTGCGCGGCTACCTGTTGCCAAACATGCTCAAGAAGGAATAACGTCTATGTTCAATGTTTTTTTCTTTGAAGTGTTTCAGGAAGAGGCGGAAGCTTTGCGATCCTTTCTGCCGGCGGATATACAGGCCGGTTTCACGGATAAGACTATTCAGCAGTCGGGGATGCTGGGACCTCCGGCTGAACTGATAAGTATTCGCACCCAGTCCGTTATTCCGGAGGCATGGGCCAGCCGTATCAAAGGTATCCTGGCCCGCAGCACTGGCTATGATCACCTGCAGGCTTATTGCCAGGACACCGGCATACAAATACCATGCGGATATCTGCCCTTGTATTGCGCGCAGTCCGTGGCCGAACAGGCCATGCTGCTCTGGATGGCGCTGCTGCGTAAACTCCCGCTTCAGATCAGGCAGTTCAGCAATTTTCACCGGGACGGTCTGACCGGGCAAGAGTGTGGAGGCAAGTATTTGCTGGTGGCTGGAGTGGGCAACATTGGGCACGAGGTTGCTCGCATTGGCAAGGGTCTTGGTATGTCGGTGCATGGAATCGATATCGTCCAGCGCCATAAAAACATTGATTATGTAAGCCTGGAAGCAGGGCTGGCCGAGGCGAACATCGTTGTGTGCGCAATGAATCTAACCGCCGAGAACCGGGGGTACTTCCGCTATCATGTTTTACAGCTGTGCCAGCCTGGTCTTATCTTCATCAACATTGCGCGCGGCGAATTGGCACCGACCGCGGATCTCGTTAGATTGCTGGATGAGGGTTATCTGAGCGCGGTGGGGCTGGATGTGTACGAACACGAGAACCAAGTCGCTGTTGCTCTGCGTTCCGGACTCCAGCCAATGGATGCGGAAACCGGCGCAGTGCTGGCATTGGCCCAGCGAGCCAATGTAATACTTACACCACACAACGCCTTTAATACGCGTGAAGCAGTCCGCCGAAAATCCGAGCAGAGCATCTCACAGGTGCGCGCTTTTCTTGACAATAGCGTTTTTCGCTGGCCCGTTCCGGTCGCGACTGAGCAATAAAATGAATAAAAAAATCCTGATAACCGGCGGCAGCGGATTCCTGGGCATCAACCTGATACGTTTACTCCTGGGCAAGGGTGCAACCCGGATCACATCGCTGGATATGGCCGGGTTTGATTACCCGGAAAAGGACGCCATTACTCCGGTTAAGGGTGATATACGTGACCGGGCACTTGTCCACGAGTGCATGCAAGACGTGACGTTGGTTATTCATACCGCCGCCGCATTGCCGCTCTACAAGAAGAAAGACATTTTTTCCACCGATATTGACGGCACAAAAAACCTGCTTGCCGCCGCCGTTGAAAATTCAGTCGAACGTTTTGTGCATATATCTTCAACCGCCGTGTATGGGATTCCCGACCATCATCCTATTTATGAGGACGATAAACTTATCGGTGTTGGTGCATATGGAGCAGCCAAGATCAAAGCCGAGGAATGTTGCTTTGATTTCCGCCGACAAGGCCTGTGTATACCTGTTATCAGGCCAAAAACATTTATCGGGCCGGAGCGGCTGGGCGTTTTCGCCCTGTTATACGACTGGGCCAAAGACGGCCGGAATTTTCCCATGATCGGCAGCGGCAACAACCGTTATCAGCTCCTTGACGTGGAAGACCTGTGCGAAGCTATCTGGATTTGCCTGACCAGCGACAAGAGCATCGTCAATGACACCTTCAATATTGGCGCCAAAGACTTTACGACTATGAAACAGGATTATCAGGCCGTGCTTGATTACGCAGGATTTGAGAAAAGGATCATCGGCTTTCCGGCCGCACCGGTTATATGGGCGTTGCGGATGCTTGAATTCTTCCGACTCTCTCCACTTTATAAATGGGTATATGAAACCGCGTGTCAGGATTCTTACGTTGCGATTGAAAAAGCTGAAAAGCAGTTGGGCTTCACACCCAAATACTCCAATCAAGACGCCTTGATACGCAATTACAAGTGGTACCTTGACCACCTGCACACATTCCAAAATCAGACCGGTATTTCACATAAGGTCCCCTGGAAACAAGGCATTCTAAGGTTCTTTAAGCTTTTTTTCTAGTGTAGTGTTTCATTCAGATGTTGATTTATACAAGGGCATGGATACTGTCCAAACAACCCACCCCCCGCTTCGCGGACCCCTCCAAGGAGGGGATCAAGTCCTGTTCCCCTCCTCCGGAGGGGTGCCGAAGGCGGGGTGGGTCGCTCAGTGATCGGAAAAGATAAGTAAAGCCAACTACGAAACACTACACTAGCTCAGTTCCCGCAGACGACGGATCAGACTTGCATTAACCGGAACAGGAACGCTCAACGCGTCGGCTGCCCGGACAATGGCGCCGTTTATGGCGTCAATTTCCGTTCTGCGCCCCCGCCGGATATCCTGGAGCATAGAGGAAAAATTTTTCGCCGTGTTCCGGCAGACCTCCTCCACGGCCTGCGCCGGGTCGTTGTAGAGCAAATGAATGGATTTGCGAGCGGCCACGTCAGCGCCTTCTTGCGCCGCCTGACGCAACAGGCTCCGCCATTCCGGATAGTCTGCCAGCTGACCGTTAGCCAGTCCGGACAGCGCTGAAACCGGTCCGATGGCCGCGTTAATTATCAATTTGCTCCACAACACGGCGGCCATATCCGGCGCGGCGGTCGTCGCCACACCTGCCCGGGTAAGAACGGCCGCCAGTTCCGTTGCCCGGTCATAGTGTGGCGGGTAGAGGGAGCCGATCGTCGTCGGACCGGCGCCGGCATGACGGACATGTCCTGCGCCGAGCAGCGTTGATCCATGCGCCGTTACCCCCGCGAAAACCTGACGCAAAGGCACATGGGCAGTCAACTGCTCGATATTTCCCAGACCGTTTTGCAGGGTCAGAACAAGTGTTTGGTCGGAAACCAGAGTCAAGAGACTTGGAATCGTACTGCCGGTGTCATAGGCTTTGACACAGATGCCGACAAGGTCCGCGCTCTTAAGTGTATCAGCTCCGGTGGTGGCGCTGATGGGAATGATGCGGGTTCCATGCCGGTCTTCGATTCTGAGTCCCTGCCGCGATATGCGGTCGGCACGATCCGCGTGCTTGTCCAGCAGACGAACCTTATGCCCCGCTTCCGTCAGCAGGCCGGCAAACAGACAGCCCATGGCTCCGGGTCCAATAATAACGATCTTCATAGTCCACTGCTCCTTGGTGCCTTATTCATCATGAACCGCGATATCATGCCATAAGCTCCGCCCTTGCGAATCCGCTTTCCGCCAATAGCGGATTTACCTATGGCATGACAGTATTCGTTAATCTGCGATTTAGTCTGGGTTGCCACGCCGTTTGCGGAGCGCAAGTATAGTGACCGGCGGGCACAGTCCGCGTGAGCGTATTATCATAGGCATCGGTCCCCGCCGGCACAAATATAAATTCTAACCTTTGTCACACTTTTACTTGATTTCAGTTGTCACACCCTGTTAGGCTGTGCGCCAGAATGTCACGGTTCCCATTATGAAAACCGGATTTTTAGACAAATTGATTGATCGGCTGGATAAACTGGACCCCTCCAGCTTACAGACGTATTTTTTGCGGTTGATGAAGGAAAAGGGACTGCTGGAAACCGTGTTCAATGCCCTGCATGAAGGGATCATCGTCCTGGACAGCCAGGGCATCATTCACTACGCTAATAATGCCGTGGCCAATCTGCTGGGCTTTTCCCTGGCCGAAGCAATGGGACAGCCTATTGCCCGGTATCTGCGGGGCATTGAATGGAATCGGGTCGTGAGCCTGGATGAGCAGGAGTGGTCGAAACTGCTCAGTCGGGAAATTGAAATTAACTACCCGACGCATAAGTTCCTGAATTTCTATGTGATGCCGATTTCCCTGCTGGATGAAATGGGCAAGGGGGCCGTCATCATCTTCCGGGACATTACCCAGGATCGGGAGAAACAACTGCAAGTGATGCGGTCGGAACGGATGCACGCCTTGACCCTGCTGGCGGCCGGCGTGGCTCATGAAATCGGCAATCCCCTGAACTCACTGCACATCCATCTCCAGCTCATGGAACGCGAACTCAAACGCCTGCGGTCGGCCGACCGTAAAACGTTTCAGGATCTGGTGCAAGTGGCCCGGACAGAAATCAAGCGGCTCCACCTGACCATCACCCAGTTTTTGCGCGCGATTCGGCCCACGCCGCCCCGGTTGGAATCCTGTCAGATCACGGACGTGCTGAAGGAAACGCTGGCGTTCATGAAACAGGAAATCAAGAACCGTGACATTATAGCAGAATTGAAATGCCCCGATCCTGTTCCGAAAATTTCCGTGGATCGGAATCAAATCAAGCAGGCCTTTTTCAACCTCATCAAGAACGCCTTGCAGGCGATGTCCCAGGAAGGCTTGCTGACGATTACAGTATTCAGCAACGACCGCGTCGTAGGCCTTTCATTCCAGGATACCGGCGTGGGCATTTCCCCGGACGAATTGAGCCGCCTGTTCGAACCCTATCACACGACCAAGCCGCAGGGCAGCGGACTCGGCCTGATGATTGTCCAGCGCATCATCCAGGATCACGGCGGGGAAATTGAAGTGCATAGCCGGCCCAACCACGGCACCAAGATCACGCTGTTACTGCCATTGGATCAGCGGCGCATACGCCTGCTCAAGGCGCCGCGCAAGCTGGCGTCATCCCGGCGCCGCCGCAAGAAGGAGGAACCGAGATGAACTCCAAGCCGACCGTGCTTATTGTCGAGGATGAAAAAAACACGCGTGAGGGACTGGACCGGGCACTGCGCCGTCATTATCAGACCCTGCTGGCCGATAGCGGCGAACGCGCGCTGAAGATGCTGGATGAAACGACTATCCACGCTGTCCTGAGCGACCTGCGTCTGCCGGGCATGGATGGTCTGACCCTCGTGCGGCGCGCCCTAACGCATAGCTCACAGCCCCTGTGTATTCTGCTGACGGCCTATGGGAGCATTGAAACGGCGGTCGAGGCCATGAAGGCCGGCGCCTATGATTTCCTGACCAAGCCCGTGAACCTGGATCAGCTGGACCTGGTCCTTCAGCGGGCGCTCCAATCCCGCCGGCTGGAAACGGACAATCGGAACCTGCGCACGCAGTTGGATAAAAAATATGGGCTGGAAGCCATCATCGGCAAAACGCCGGTCATGGAAGAGATGTTCCAGCTGATTCAGCAGGTGGCGCCGTCGCGGGCAACGGTACTGATCCAGGGCGAAAGCGGAACCGGCAAAGAGCTGGTGGCCCATGCCATCCATGGCTTGAGCGCGCACGCACAGGGTCCGTTTATTGCCGTACACTGCGCCGCTTTGCCGCAGACCCTGCTGGAAAGCGAGCTGTTTGGACATGAAAAGGGAGCGTTCACTGGCGCTGTGGAGCGGCGGCGTGGCCGGTTTGAACTGGCCGAGGGCGGCACGTTGTTCCTGGACGAAATTTCGGAAATTGACCCGACGCTCCAGGTGAAACTGCTCCGCGTTCTTGAGGAACGTCAGTTCGAGCGTGTCGGCGGCCAGGCAACGCTGGAAGCGGATATCCGCCTGATCACTGCCACGAACCATGATCTGTCCCAGCGGGCCAGGGAAGGCAAATTCCGGCAGGATTTGTTCTTCCGCCTGAACGTGGTCACCATCACCATCCCGCCGCTCCGGGACCGGGTCAATGACATCCCCCTGCTGGCGCAGGCATTTCTGCAGGAGCTGGCGCACGAAAACAACAAGACCATTGACGACATCACGCCGGAATCCATCAGCGCGCTTATGGCCTATACGTGGCCGGGGAACGTCCGGGAACTGCGCAATGTCATGGAACGCATGATTGTGCTGGCCCGGGGCAACAAGCTGACGGTACACAACCTGCCGCCGGGCATCCACGCCAACGGCGTTGACCGGTCCACAACCGACCTGAAATCAGCCGCGTCGCTGGAGGAAGCCAGCCGCCGGATGATCATCGCGGCGCTGGAAACCCAAAAAGGCAACCGGACGCGCGCGGCCCGGCAACTGGGCATCAGCCGCCGCACCCTGCACCGCAAATTGCATGAATTCGGACTCACAAAATCGAAGCAACCACCGGCGGGGAAATGAATTAAAAGTGATTAGCCACAGAGCTCACAGGCTCAGATGCCAGGTCTTCAGTTCCGGCAGGAACGCATGGCGGGTCAGGTCGAAGCCAATAGGCGTCATCGAAACATAGCCTTCATCCAAGGCTTGGAAGTCGGTACCGTTGACGTCACCCAATAATTTTAATTCACCATCCATCCAGTAATATGTGTCGCCGCGCGGCGTTACGCGCTGATGAAAAATTTCGGCGAAACGCGAACGGCCCATACAGGTGACGGCAAACCCCTTGATTTGTTTTAACGGCCGGTTCGGCACATTCACGTTTAGCAGGGTGTCGGGCGGTAACCCCCGCTTAATGATTTCCTGCGCCAGCCGGCGCGCCACCCGGCCGGCGGTTTCCCATAGCGGATTGGTGAACGCGGCCAGGGAAATCGCCATGCTGGGGATCCCCAGAATGGTGCCCTCCGTGGCCGCCGACACCGTCCCGGAATAGATCACGCTGATGCCGGCATTAGGGCCCAGGTTAATCCCGCTGATGATCAGATCCGGCGGGCGGTCGAGCAGAACACTCACCGCCAGCTTGACGCAATCCGCGGGCGTGCCGACCACAGCATGGCCTTCAAAATCACCGTCACGGCGGATGGTCTTGATTTTGATGGGGTCGGATAGCGTAATGGCATGACCCATGGCGCTCTGTTCGACCTGCGGCGCCACTACGTGGACTTCGCCCAGATCGCGAATTGCCCGGTACAATGCCATGATACCCGGGGCGTATATGCCGTCATCATTACAGATCAATATGCGCATATTACCTGAAATCTGAATTCCGGATGTATTTCCCGCTAAACACGCTAAATAATACGATACTGAAATTGTCCAGCACCTTTTAACACCTAGCCTGGATTATTCGCGACAAGTCGTGAATAATCCACCCACAGGGCCGTCGTCGCCCTGCAACTGCAGGGCGACAAGGGGTTAGCCACTTGTGATTGCCCGCCACGGCAGGCAATCACGACGTCTTTAGGCCAATCGCCATAACAGATTGGCCTAAAGTGACTTATTCACGAATAGCAACATCTTCATGAATAAGTCAGGCTAGGCCGCTGAAGCAAGACAGATATGTAGGGATGGTATAAAACCATTGCGCGAAAAATTATCATGATCTTCAGGTTTTGTCCATTATGTAATCCTACGAGCAGCAATTCTAATTATGACCTTGCTGATCCCCCTGGTTTGTCATTCCGATCCTGCCCTGGCAGGAGCGGAATCTTCGCCATAGTTTAAAGTTCCCCTGGCCGCAGGGCGGCTCCACGGGCAAGCGGGACTGTTGAACCAGGCCTATTTTTTATTTGTTTTCTTGAAATAGCTGTGGTTTAATATGTTTCAAGCTTGGAAATTTAACATTTTGCAATGACGGCGCCGGTCTGACCGGTATGCGCAGCACTGGAAATTCATATCATGGCCCTGACCGCATCCAAGAAAAAGATACATAAACATCCGCTTGACGCCACCCCAAGTCATCAGGACGCGATGCTGTTTGAAATCGCCTGGGAAGTCTGCCAGCAGTTGGGCGGCATTTATACCGTCATCCGCTCAAAAATCCCCAGCATGATCGAGCGCTGGGGCAGCCGCTACTGCCTGATTGGGGCCTATAATGCCGGCGCGGCCGCCGTGGAGTTTGAACCCGCTTCCCCGCCGGAGCAGTATGCCCGGGTATTGAAAACACTCCATGGCATGGGCCTTGAAGCGCACTACGGATTCTGGCTGGTGACGGGCCGGCCGCAGGTCATTCTCATGAACCCGCAGAGTGTAATGAATCGCCTGGATGAAATTAAATATTACATGTGGAAACACCACCGCATCAGCCTCCCCACCGATGATAACGAATTGAATCAAGTCGTGGCTTTTGGCGATATGGTCCTGGAATTTTTCAAGGTGCTGATCAGGAACGTCTCCGCCTCCCAGCCGCTGATCGCGCATTTTCATGAATGGATGGGCGGCGCCGCGATTCCCGAAATGCGGCGGACCCACCTGCCCGTCGGTATCGTGTTCACGACACACGCCACGCTCCTTGGCCGATACCTGGCCATGAGCGATGCCTGGTTTTATGACCACCTGCCGTTCGTGGATTGGGAAAAAGACGCGCGGCATTTCAATATCGAGGCCCGCGTCCGGCTTGAGCGGGCGGCGGCGCACGGCGCCCACGTGTTCACCACTGTCAGCGACGTCACCGCCCTGGAATGCAAGTACCTGATCCAGCGGAAGGCGGACAAAATTCTGCCCAATGGTTTGAATATCGAGCGGTTTATGGCACGCCACGAATCGGAAAATCTGCACAAGATTTACAAGGATAAGATTCATCATTTTGTGATGGGCCATTTCTTTCCCAGTTACCATTTTGATTTGGGCCGTACGGTTTATTTCTTCACCTCCGGGCGCTACGAATACCGGAACAAGGGCTTCGACCTGACGATTGAATCCCTGGCCCGGCTGAATTACCGCCTCAAGCAGATCCATTCTGATTTGACGATCGTTATGTTCATCATCTCCCGCCAACCAGTCCGTTCGATCAACGCGGATGTGCTGAATAACAAGGCCATGCTCGAGGAATTGAGCCAGACCTGCGGGGCCATCAAGGACCAGTTGGGTGAACGCCTGTTTCAAATCACTGTCACCGGCCGGATGCCGGACACGAATACCCTCATTGACGATTACTGGCGTCTGCGCCTGCGGCGGACCATGCAGGCCTGGCGAACTTCACATCTGCCTTATATCGTCACCCACGACATGGTGGATAACGACCACGATGAAGTCCTGAACCAGTTGCGCGCATCGAACCTGGTCAACCGCCCGGACGATCCCGTGAAAATCGTGTATCACCCCGATTTCATCACCTCCAGCAACCCGCTGTTCGGCATGGAATACGACCAGTTCGTCCGCGGATGCCATATCGGCCTCTTCCCAAGCTATTATGAGCCCTGGGGCTATACACCGCTGGAGTGTCTGGCCCGCGGCATTCCGGCAGTGGCCTCGGACTTGTCCGGATTCGGCAGTTATATTTTAAACCTGGCGCCCGACTGCAGTCGGCATGGATTATATGTGGTGCGGCGGCGCCACCAGTCGGACGACCAATCCACCGAGGATCTGACGAACTACCTGTTCAAATTCTCACAGCTGGAGTTGAAAGAACGGATCGCCCTGCGCTACAACGCTCAGGAATTGGCCGAGCAGTTTGACTGGAAGCAGTTGAGCAGTTTCTACTACGAAGCCCAGCTCATGGCGCTGACGCGCATGCGCGCAGAGTTGTGAGCCGGCAGTTCAAGATGGAATCTCTGCTGAAGCCGATGGTTCTGCCTTCTTGATGTCCCCTCTTAAATCTTCTGAATATATTGCTCCATAATCGAAAACAGAGCACATAGTTGTTTTTTATGCTCGGGATCCCCACCGGTGAAACGTAAAAACGGTGTGGAGACATTTTCATTTTCTTCAAGCCATAAAAACAAATCGATGCGACGTTTCGCTATTTGAATATGTCCCTCGGACACGTTTCGATAGATAGGATGTCTGATTCCATCACTCGTGATAAAGTTACCCGTGCAGACCGAATCAAGATCATCTATGCCTCAGTCCCTGTCGTGGTTAACAAACGCTGCGATCCCCATTCGGCTTGTATCCGGCGGATTGAGCCGATATTATCTTTGTCATGAGTTTGCAACGCACGCTGTGGATATCGTTCGTTCTCGCCTTGATCCTGTGGACCTGGTTTTCCTGGCCTTTGCCGCGCTATGTCACATCCGGTATCCCGACGGCGGTCCGCCTGGAGAAGATGGAGCTGCAGCCCATGCTGCCCGGGGATCACCTGCAATATCTGTATTACTGCCGGCTGGCCCAGGATATGTTAACGGGTAAAACACCGCTGTTCTACAACCTGTATGAATTTCATACCGGCACGGATCGCGCCTGTTTTCAGCCGGATACCTATTATTTTCCCTTTGCGTTGTTCTACGCCATTGCCGCCTGGATCGGCGGCATGGCGTTCGGCTGGAACCTGACGGGATTTCTTTCGCTCTGGGGCACCTGCCTGCTGACCTGGCTCCTGGCGCGGCGCTACACATCCAGCGACTGGATTGCCGGCGCCGCGTCTGCCGTGGCAATTGCCCTGCCGTTCCGCTGGATTAACCTGTGCGGGGGCAGCCCGGCCGGTTTTGCCATGATGTGGATTCCGGTGGTGTGGCTGGGATTGGACCTGGCGGTCCGCGAGAATTCGATCCGCGGGGGCGTCCTGGCCGGCCTGGCCATCCTATTCGCCCGCTGGACCGATCAGCATGTCTTTTTCTTCGGTGCGCTGGCCATGCCCGCGTGGTGCCTGCTGGCGCTGGTCAGTCGGAAGGATCACACCTGGAACCGATGGATCACCTGGCAACGGCTTGGCCTTGCTTTTCTGCCGGTAATTATCCTCGCGGCCACGGCCTTGTTACTGCCGCTTGGCTTTCACTGGCTGGCCCGGATCGTGACCGGGCATCCCACGGCAGCAGCAACCGTCAATCAGCGGTCGCTCCAGGAGGTGACCAACTATTCCCCGGTCTGGCAGGGTCTTTTTGCATGGCGTAACCTGGGCATGAGCAATGTCATCTATTTCGGATTCGCCGCCGTCATCGTGCTGATAGCCGGCGGCCTGACGTTGTTTTTCCGCGCCTGCAGGAAATGGCAAAACCACTGGCAATCCCTGCTGATTATAACATTGATTGGCCTGGGCATTCTAGGAATAGTCACCCTGGCGCTGGGCACGCGCGGGCCGGAGCACGGCGCGTTGTTTAAACTATGCCGCGTTCTTATTCCTCCCTATGGCATGGTGCGCCAGTCCGCGAAAATATTCTGTCTCCTGCCGTCCTTCCTGGCCCTGGGCCTGACCATTGCATTAACGGCACTAGTCCAGCGGGAACGCAGCGATGGCGGGCCGGCGGAACTTGCGGATAATAAAGTGTGGGGCATGCTGATCCCGGTAATAGCCGGACTATTGATCATTACGGAGTATGGATTACAGATTCATCCGACCGTCTCGCTCCTGGATCAGCGGCAGGAAGCTTACACGGCCGTGGCCAATGATATCCACGCCGAAGCCACCCGGGCATCCATCCTGGTTCTGCCGCTCTGGCCCGGCGATTCCCATTATGCCTCGCTCTATCAGCATTACGCCCTTACCTATCGCCTGCGGATGGTCAACGGGTATTCACCCGTGGTGACTCGGGATTATGTTGACCGCGTATTTTTCGGACTGGAAAGCGTCAACCAGGGCTGGTTAACCGACGATCAGCTCCGGTTACTGCGGGAGATGAATGTCGGCTATATTCTGCTCCACGAAAACCTGTTTCCGGAAAAAGTCAGCCCGTTCCCAGTCACCTTCACCCTGCAACAACTGCTGGCGCATCCCCGCTTGCGCCTGCTGAAACAGGACGGACCCGTCTGGGCGTTCAAAATCATGGCGGCGCCGGAACCAAAACCGGCCGACACTGCAACCTGGGATATCATCGGATCGGCGCGGCGCTGGGAAGCCGAAGCATGCCTTGGCAACGGCAAGATCGTTAACGATCCGCGCGCCGCGGGCCAGGGGTATATCACGCTTGATAAGCCCGGCGCCTGGATAGGCACCCGGCCGGAAAAAGCATGCCGCGCGCCGGCCCTGCGCTGGCTGGTTCGGGCACGGGGCCAGGGAACTCTCACGGCAACGTTGGCAACGGACCAGCCGGCAACGCAGGTGCTAGCCCGCGACGTGCACTCGCCAAAGTGGACGTGGCTGAGCTTTCCAATTGCCTTATCCACCGGCTGGGGAACCATCGCGCTCAAACTGGAGCGTCAGCAGGGGACAGTGGATATTGATACTGTCCTGCTGGCCGCCGGGCGCTGGGAATCACCGGCGATCGGTCAGACGCTGAGTATTCCGGCGCCCTGTTTCTTCCATGCCGGCTTTATTAATCGCGGGGATGACAGCGTGGTCCTGCGCAAGGATCATGATCCCGGCGGGCTGGATTTTTACGGCATGAAACTGCCGCTGGAAAAGGGGACTTACCGGGTGGAATTCATCTTCAACAGCCCGGCCGCCGACAACACGCTCCTGGGCCAGTTTAATATCCGGCGCCGGGCCAACGACCCGGTCAAGTGGACGGCGGTAACCGTCGGCCGGCCGGCGGTATTTAAATTTACCCAGGATGAAAATCTTCCCCTGTACCTGGAATTCCTTTTCCTCCGCCACGCCGATATAGCCATCCACCGCGTGCTTTTCACGCGGGTGGAATAAGGTGAAGCGCCCCGCCCGCCTTTGGTGGCGGCGCCATAGGCCACCAGGGCCGCAGGGCTTTCTGGCGAAGAAGGGTCATCCCTGGGCTGCGAGTGGGTTGATCCTGGTTTCATAACGCCTTATGGCGGCACTACGAACGTTACGCATGAGCCGTGCGGCTTTAGCCGTGTAGTGTTCCACTTTTGTTCGCCGACAGATTTCTTATGCTAAGACAGGTGTCAAACTGAAGACTCGTGCCAACCGGGATGCCCATTGGAGGTTGCCGCGTCGTAAGGCCATGCGGACATCATCCAGTTTATAGGCCTCATCCAGCGACAAGTAGGGGAACCGGTCGTTTTCCGTTTCGATCAGTTCGACATCAACCTCGGCGGCATACTGTCCTTCGTGAACAAGTTTTGCGTGATGTCTTGGGCTCATTTTCTTCTCCGCATGCAATCGCTTGTTCAACGTTTCGAATCTGGTTGGCCACAGTCTTCCGTTCCTGCTCGTGTCGACCTGTCGGTTTGGCATTGAATCACGACCGAAAGAATGCCCGACACTGGAACAGAGAAACACACATAGCGGGAGGTGTCTTCTTGGTTAATCCTGTGATGCAGGGAGGATGTCCCTTGAGTGACGGAGACGGGACTCCATCTATTGGGAAGCAGGACCCTGACATTCGTCTGCTCGCCTGAGCCAGTATAGATCAGACGAATGGTATGTGTCTCCTCATCGATCTGGATGATATAGGCACAGTAGGCTTTCGATGCCGCATAGCGGACGCTGACCCGCACATCATTTACGCCGGCTGCCGCCCAGCGGGGAGATATAGTGACGAAACGCAACTGTCCGACATCGTCGTGAACGCCGGCCAGCCCTTCAACGGCGGCGTTCACCCATTCCGCCATACCCCATGGAGGGTACGGCACTTCATTTCTGGTTCTGAATCCCGGTTCTCCGTTCGGCCAGTACCACGTACTGACGCCCCCCTTGATCTTGAGAAGCTTAACGTAAGCTCGCATAAGCTCCACGCCATATGCTTCACGACCGAACAGAAATGCGGCCCGGCAGAGTTCACCTCCGACCCAGGGCATGAGCCCGCCGTTGGCGTATCCGCCCTGCTGGCAATATGGGCAGGAGGCAAAATAGCCAAGATGATCCGGATAACCCGGCTGCAGGCTCCACCAAGGGTAGGCATCTCCGGTTTCCACGTGGCGTCTGCGGTACTCATCAAGAATGCTTCTCGCCTGGACCGGTGACGCCAACCCTCGAGTCATGGCCCATGTGTTGCCCATCGCAAGTTGAGATGTCTCGTCGAAGTCCCCATGGTCCATATCGTCGAGATGCACATGATGAAGATACTTCGTTCCGTCCCAAAGAAGGTTGTTCGCGCGCTCCCGATATGCCCGGGCCTCCGCGTGCCACCGCTTGGCGTCAGCTGCATGTCCGAGATGTGCGTACATATGGCTCATCGCCTCGTAGGCTTGGACATAGCCACTCTGGTCGCATGTCGCAATCACATGCCGGCAGTCGCCCTTGTCGGCAACGCCATCGATGTCAAAATCCCATGCATCACAACTATGCTGGCGTTTAACGAGGCGGTGCTTCGCGTCCCAGTGCTTCGCATCACTTTGAATATACTCTAGGGCCCGCTCGAGGTTAGGCAGGACAGACGCCAGCCATTTGGCATCGCCTGTAGTCTGCCACGTTCTCCAGACGGCCAAGGTCATTATGTATTCGACATCGGACTCTAGTCCGACTCTCCACGTACGACCGTTGCGTTCAATCCCATCTGGGATCATGCCATTCTCATCTTGCTGTTCCAGGAACCGGTCCAAACCGCAGGTCATCTCCATTTCCCAATACCGGTAAGCGGGGAGGCCGTACGTCCAGTCCCGGAGCCAGATTCCGTCGAAGTGCATGGTGTCTGCGGCCATATAACCGACGATGCGGCCTGCGGCTGTCTCGTACTCCCGCCGTCCGCGGAGCAATCCATCTCGAGTCAAGGGGAATAGGTCATCAAAGTCTGCGTCACCCGAATCGACACGAGTTTCGCAATTGAGACGGAAATTAATGTACCGGCTGTGGTGTTTTTCCCCCGGCCAGATCAGATACACGTAATGCGAGCCCAACAGGCCACCGGCCTGGAACCGGATTTCGCCGCAACCGCTGTCGAGCAGGGCCTCTGTCTCGAAATACGGGCTCTGTTCAGGGTCGCAGACGCGAATTGTGCAGCGCGTGTCACCACTCGCACGCGCCTTGATACGTACCGTTACAATGTCTAGAGGATGATAACTGGCGGCATCTGTCGTAAGTACGCCAAATGCAGCTTCAGTCGCTAGAGGATTAATATTGTGGCTTGGTCGCATGTGAAATTACTGGGGCTATTGAAGAATATGTGGGTAAATTTATCAGGTGATGAACAGTGGTCAAGTCAAAAAAGGTTTATTTAATGCAGTCAGAGGTACTTTGTTCACGCCTCGTGAGAAATAGGGTCAGCCCTTGAATCAGCAATTAACATGCCAGTTGTCTTTCGATC
>CAYQNY010000050.1:0-18902 GCA_964418925.1 uncultured Verrucomicrobiota bacterium | reverse complement strand
GAAGCGCATCGGGACGACCCAATCCGCGCCGCGGGCGCCATCCGGCTTCGCCAAGGCTCTACGCCGGATAAACTGCTGACGCCGCCATCGCGGGTTATTTCACTCAACTCGTTATCTTTCAGCCGATTCCCGACTTTAGTGACACAACCCTGCCTTTGGGATAGCCAATTTATGTTCGTCATGTTATATTACCTGCCAGCATGAATGATACCATGATGAACGATCAGATGGATTCAGACCGGACTGACCAGGACATGCCCTTAACGGGGGCGGACCTTCCACCGGTCCGCTTTGTTTTTCTCGCCAAGGGATTCGCCTGCATTTTCTGGGGATTGCTGATCGCGATGATCATGTTTTTCGGAAACGCCGCGGTGGAAGTGTTTCATTATGTGAGAATTCCGGGGTATGTCGTGGGAAGTCTCCTGGCCGCGTGGGGAGTCTGGATGCTTTCCGAAGCCGGCGTTGTCAGCGCCAAGTGGCGGCGGCGCGTTCGTGTGGCCCTGATTCTGGTGTTCCTGCAGGTCTATTTTGCCCCGTTTCTTGAGTGGTGG
Source organism: uncultured Verrucomicrobiota bacterium (assembly GCA_964418925.1). Lineage (GTDB taxonomy): Bacteria > Verrucomicrobiota > Kiritimatiellia > JAAZAB01 > JAAZAB01 > CAYQNY01. Next base: position 18,351 of record CAYQNY010000050.1, on the reverse strand, counting down.
AAAGTGTCGCCGCATCTGCTGTTCTACTTTGTCAATGTCCTGGGTCTGCTCTTGGTCAGCATGCTGACTTTGTTCTATGTCAACCTGCTGGCGGCGGACGTGTTCCACCGTCTGCCGCATCGCGGCGGCCGAATTGAGGCGCTGGCCTTCGGCGGGGGGGTTCTCCTGCTGATGATCGTGCCGCTGGTCATAACGGTGATTTTTTGCCTGGTGGCGGCCGTGCGGTATCAGACTGATTTCGAGTTTGAAATGTGGCAGACGATCATTCGCATACCCATCTGGATTTATATGATATTGACGCTTCCCTGTTCCCTGACCCTGATCGCTTCCTGGAAGGCCAAGGATTTGTGTTATCGTCGTTTGGTCCATGATGACGCGGATTCAAACCCAATGCGTTAAGACCTGAATATCGCGCGATATTCGCGCAAAGACGCCGCGTTGGGCGAATAACCCGTTAGGTTATCCGGCGGCTGACGGATTACGGGCGGGGGGCGTATCCTGATGATCATGTCGAAAAATACTGCCATGATTTTATTAAAAGTTCAGCAATTCATATTGCTGACGGTGAACGCGTTTTTGGATATTATCCGTCAGCCGATCGTTCTGCTTCTCGCGGTTACTTCCATCGCATTGACCAGTCTCTTGCCGATGGTATCGGTGTTCATGTTCGGCGAGGAGGTGCGGCTGGTTCAGGATGGCGCTTTTGCCTTTCAGTTTGGAATGGGTCTCCTGCTGGCCGGCGTGTCCGCGTCGGTGGCTTTATACCGGGAAATCAGCCGCGGAACGGCCGCGACCGTTCTGTGCAAGCCGGTCAGCCGGTCGTTGTTTTTCCTGGCAAAATATGGAGGAGTCCTGCTGGTTCTGATACTGTTTTGCACGCTCAGCCTGACGGTGACACTGTTGAGCGTGCGCATACCGCTTCCCGGATTGAACACGGATTGGCGGGTCGGTGGAATTCTGTATGCGGTGATCCCGGTGGCTTTCAGCCTGGCGGCGATCATGAATTTTGCCTTCAAGCGTCCGTTTGTGTCTCAGGCTTTCGCGTTTCTGGTTTCCTGTCTGATCGTTGCGTTGCTGGCGGGTGCCTGGCTAAATCCTGATGGGGGGGTCTGTCCATTCGGTTCGCGGCTAGCCTGGCGCCTGCTTCCGGCCGGGGTATTGATTGGCCTGGCGCTGGCCGTATTTGCCGCCATCGCGTTAAGCCTTTCCACTCGACTGTCGCCGGTTTTTACACTATCTGTCTGTGGCATTCTGTTTTTTGGGGGCTTGTTGTCGGATTACATGTTCGGCCAGGTGGCCGCACATTCCCTGCCGGCCGCGGTATGTTACAGTCTGGTGCCGAATTGGCAGGATTTCTGGCTGGTAGACGCGCTGGCCGGTGGTAGAACCATTCCGTGGGGGTATGTCGCCAGGGCTGGCGGCTATGCTCTGCTGATGATCGCCGGGATGCTCTGCTTCGGTCTGGTTTCGTTCCGGAACGTGGAAATCCACTGATTTTTAGATTTTTCTTCCGGAAAATCTATATGTTTTGCGCAGTAAAAACGGATAAAAGAAGTTGTTTGGCAGTGCGAACCTCCGCCTTTGTTCTTCGCAACTACGGTGCCGGACAGGTAGCCATTCAACCCTTTCTCTCCATAGCTGTCTCCGCTTCAGCAACAACTCCATCTGCCCTGAAAAGTAAGGAAGTCCCACACCCCAGGAGATTGAGCTCAAGCTCTGTCTTGAGCTTTTGCCATTGCGGGAGCTGGGAGGCGAGCAGATCATAGAATGCGCGACTGTGTTTCTTGTGCGTTACATGGCAGAGCTCGTGGATGATCACATAGTCAATATGCCGTGTCGAAGCCTTGATCAATTCCTGGTTTAGAATCACCCGGTTGGTCTTTTGCGAGTAACTGCCCCAGCGCCTGGTCATCTGCCTTACCGTCAATCCCGGCATTTCCCTGTAGTGGAACAGTGAAGAACAAGCCGGCAACCGCTCAGAGAAAACCTTATGCGCTCTATCCCTGTACCATGCATCCAGAATGCCCTTGGTATGGTTATGCTTCTTCGGCAAGGCCGTGAAAACCGTCAATGTCCCATGTTGAAGTGAAACACGCTTCTCATGTCCATTTCTACGAATTAATAACTTGTAGGACCGGCCGCGATATCGGAAGGTCTCTCCGCTGACATATTGTTTCCCGGGATTTGCCTTGAACTGCGCAAAATAGCGCTGCTGCTTCAGAATCCAGCGAAATTTCCTGCGCAAGAAATCAAAGATATGGTCCTCGTTGGCTTCCAGAGGGGCTTTTACAACTAATGCCTGTGTTGGAAAGACTGTGGCTGCAACGGTCTTTCGATCCTCCAGCATCAGATAGAAATCAAAAGATACGTTCTGATAACTAAAGCACCGCTCCATTGCCCCTGCGATCTTCAGGTCCGTGTTCACTATGCCCTGTTCTCCACCGCCAGGTTCCAGACCAGCGTGATCACGGCATCAATCTCGTCCGTTGCCGCCGGAACGCCATATTTCGCTTTGGCGACATCGAAGAGATAATCTTCCAGCTCTATCCTGACCTGACGCTCCACCTCGATATTCCGGTGCCAGTCAACGATCTTGTGCCGGTCGATCAGCTCATATATTGCCTTGACCATTTCACAAAGCTGATCTGCGGGCACTGAATATGCCTCAAGCTTTGACTGCAGGTTACGGAAGAATGGGTGGTATTCTTTCCTATCCTTGATCGAATCAGGGATATCGCCGGACTTGTAGTCACTCACCTGTCCTTGGTATTCACGGGCCAGGCCCAGAAGCACCTTGAGATCCTCTTTTCTTGCAGCCCTCAGCTCGGTAATGAGCTTCTCGATCTTGTCGCTGAACCGTTGGTAGAATTCCGGGTCGCGGCGGTAGTTCTCTTTGATGGTCCTCTGTGTCTGCGCTGCTATGGCTTCGGCTTGTGATTTGTCCGACAGGCCGCGTTCTGTATTAGCGATGTATTCATTGAATTCGGCGGACTCTCTGATTTGCAGCGGTTTGGCCAGTTCTACTACGTATTCCGAAGACACGTACTTGTCCAGGATCCGGCGGATCTGGTCTTCGTACTTCGAGAAATCAACCTCTTCCGCGTTCTTGATCTTCTGGATCTTCTTCAGTTCAACGAACTTCTTCAGATCGCCCTGGTAGCGATGCAGTTTGTCGGCGTCAAACTTCTGCGTGAAATCGTACAGCATCCGACATGTGGAGAACTGCTTGACGAACGCATTCACCAGTTCGTAGAAATGCTCACGCGTCTCAACGTCCTTTTCCAGAACACGGACGTATTCCTCGGTATCCTGCTCGTTCTTGACGGCATTAAAGATGGAATGCAGTTCCTGGTACACGCGTTCCAGTTCCTCTATCTTCTCATCTGAGTTCAGCAGGGCGCGTTCGATGTCCTCCGGATCATAGTTCGAGAACAGCTCCATCGCATCGTACAGGTTCTTGGCGTTCTTCGAATAATCTATGACGAATCCGTTTACCTTCGCTTCGCGCCCTTCGTCGCCATCGAACAGGCGGTTCACGCGCGCGATGGCTTGCAGAAGGTTATGGTCCTTGAGCTGTTTGGCCAGGTAGAGGAATGCATTCCGTGGCGCATCGAAGCCGGTGAGTAGTTTGTCCACCACGATCAATATGCGTACGCCTTCGGGGTTCTCCTTGAAATCACGAATAAGATTCTTCTCCCGGGTCTCGAGTGATGACCCGTGTTTGTGCTTCTCATCCTTCAGCCACTCAGCGACATGCCTCTTGTGTTCGGGCAGTTTATCGTCTTCCTCCTTGTCGGCTGTGTCTGAGATGATCACCTCTGTACGGGCGAGATGCATCTCGCCCCTACAGAGATCGAAAGCTTTCTGGAACATCACGGCCGCGTACTTGGACGGCACCACAACCTGTGCCTTGAGCCCGGTATTCAGGAACTGCCGGTAGTGCTCCAGGATATCCAGGGCGATCGTCTCTATCCGCTGGGAGGTTTCTTCAACGATCTGCGATGAGCTGAACTTCTGCTGGAGATCTTTCTTCTGCGCGTCGGACAGGTCCTGTGTTATCTGGTCATAGAACTTGTCCAGAAGCGCCTGCTGGACCTTCTGCTCCACAAAACGCGGCTGATAGATCAGGGGGAGGACTATATCATCCGTCTCCGCCTCAGATATTGTGTATGCGTCAATAATCCCACCGAACTTACGTTCGCTTGTTTTCTCGCGTTTCATCAGCGGTGTGCCGGTAAAACCGATCTGACATGCCTTCGGCAGGAACAGGTTCAGTTCGATATTTGCCTTGCCTGCCTGGGATCGGTGCGCCTCGTCGATCAGGATGAACACATTGGGATCTTCATCAACGAAATCCCGCATGTCCCTGGACGCTTCGAACTTATGGATCAATGACGTAATCACCCGCTGGTCTTTCTCCCTGATCAGGCGCAACAGCTCCTTTGCATTCCGGGTGCGTTTGACCTCCTTCTTGATATTGCATGCCGCAAATGTATCGCTGATCTGCTTATCCAGATCGCGCCGGTCGGTCACAACGATGACACGCGGCAGGACGATTTCCGGGTCATCGATCAGGCGCTTTACCAGCATCACCATGGTCAGACTTTTGCCTGTGCCCTTCGTATGCCAAATCAGGCCACCGCGCCGTTTCCCGGAGTCATCGAATGTCTTCAGCCGGTTCAGCGACTTCTTGATCGCAAAATACTGTGGATAACGGGCGATCTTCTTCACGCTGTTGTCGTAAAGAATAAAATTACGGGTCAGATCCAGCAGGCGTTCACGGCTGAGCAGACTGTAGATTCCGCGATCCTGGTTCGTGACAGCGCGATCAAGTGTCTGCGTGTAGTCCTGCCGGATCAGATCGTTTGCGATCTGCTTGACTATGTTCTGCTTAACCGACTTATTGACGACAGCGGCCACCTTGGCGTCGTACTCCTCCTGATCCGCGTCCTTCTCTTTCCAGTGTGCGTAGAATCGCGCCGGAGTCAGCATCGTGCCGTATTTCAGATCGCGCACGTTTGTGGCCACGAGGATTTGCGGGAACAGGAAGAATTTGGGTGTTTCGTTGCGGCCCTGGTTCCGCACCATCTGAGCAACCGCATCCTCGACCTTGACCGATTCCTTCTTGTTCTCGATCACCGCGAACGGAAATCCATTCACGAACAGAACAATGTCCGGTCGCCGTTCATGCTCCTCAGAGATTTCAAACTCCGCGCAAACATGGAAGAGGTTGTTGCCTGGTTCCGTGAAATCCACAAACCTCATCTGTGGCGATGTTCTGCGGCCGTTCACCAGTTCCGAAACCGCCCGCCCGGCCAGCATCAGGGAGTACACTTCTTCCGATGCACCGAAGACGCCTCCACCCATTTCGATTTGTTCCGCATCGAAGACAGCGTCGCGTATGCTCTTGTCGGAGATGTTGGTGACGTTGATCTTGTGCAGGGCGTCGAACGCAATATCGCGGAGCACGTATTGTGACGTACCCTCGCGCATTCTAGTGATCTTCTCTCTCGGGATGTAGGTATAACCCAGGTTCACCAGTTCCAATAGAGCCGGAATCTGGCTCATCGACGCCTCGTCGAAATCGGGAAGTAACGTAGGGGTGAGATGCATCTCGCCCCTACGTATGCCGTATGTCGTTCGTTCTTCGCTCATAGTTGTCAATTCCTGATGATCTTGTTTTTTACATTCATATCTCCAATAAGCGTTGCCAGCATGCCGTTGGCCGACACATGCGGGATCCACAATTCATCTGCCACTTGCATAACGAAAGTGTTGCGATCTCTGGATGCAGCCAAATCACCATTCTCATTCTGCATTTCAAGAATCAGCATACGATTTTGCTCTAATGCCGGCAGCCAATCCGCAGGAATTTTCATTTTGTCGATACCCCAGGCCGGACAGCAGATAATCTTTGCGTGGCTTTTCAATAGAGCCGCCAGGATTGCTTGCTCCGGCGGCGAATGAAATCCGCTGATCAGGCAATGCGTTTCCCTGTATGCCGCTGCTCGCCGTTGCGCTGCCCTCAGCGCATCTTCCGGGCAATTCCGTGAGCACAGCATCCCCATCTTTTTCCAATTCAGAAGACTCGGATTTCCGATGCCGCGCATTCCATCGCCCAAATGGATGATATTTTTCCACGGATTCATCCGAATATATTCGGCAATTTGCCCAGCCGCCTCCGACGTGCGCACAATCATTTCATAATAATTCCGGTGCCAGATCCGGATATCGGGGGCGACATAGATGTCGCCCCTACGGTGGATTTGACGGGTGACCGCCGCCTTAAATCCGCCGATCACATCACCCAATGGCGCATGCCCGTCATCTATCCGAATCAATGCATGGAAATGATCCGGCATAATGACGGCCGCAGCCCACTGCATGAATGGGCATTTTTCTGCTGTGATGCGCATTCTTTCCTTAATCAATTCCCGTACGGGCGACACCTGTATCGCCCTTCTCGTTTCTATTGCCCCGGCTGCCCCATTCCCCCAAGCGGGCAACATTGATGTCGCCCCTACGCCAAATGGATTGCCTTTCGCAAATTGAATGAACTCCCGATGCGCGCAAATCGTCACAAAATACATGCCACCGCCGGCATAATCATGCCCCTTCAGACGAATTGATCGCCGGTGATGCATCTCCGGATCATATTGATGCCTCTTCATCCTCGCCCCCCAGTACGGGCGACACCTGTGTCGCCCTCTGTGTCATCCACTCTTCTTTCCATGTCGCCCGTGTCGCCCTTTCCGCCCGTCCCGAATGCGCCTTCCAAGAATCCCGGCAGGCGCATCGTTCCCGTCACCAGGTTGTTCAACAAGAATCGCTTCTGGTCTTTTAGAACAGCCAGTTTGCGCTCCAGCGCGGTAATCTCGGAATCGGCGGCGGAAAGGACGGTGGCGATGGCGCGTTGTTCTTTGCTACAGGTTGGCATCGTGAGATGGATGGCCCGAATCGTACCCCTGCTCAAGCTCGGGACTCCAGATGCCTCGTTGTACTGCTGCCAACGAACGTTCAGAAGCTTACCGTGCAGAAACACCATATCGATATCTGCAGTAGCATGGATCGCGAAGGTTGTGTCGACAGCCCAGAATGGTTCATCAATGAAGATGGGGGAATCGATGGTTCCCTTTCGTCCCAATAGAATTGCAGGTGGTTGAAATAGAGCAGTGGTGGCTCGTCCCATTAGACCGCCCGTTCCGTAAACAGCGAATTTTCCGGTGGAAGACTTAACGTCCTTCCAGTCTTTTCCATATGCGATTGAGACGATCTCCCCCAGCCGCACTTCCTTCCAGTCCCCCGAAAATCCCGGCAGGCGTGTGCCGGCTTGCCCCGCCTTGGGCGGGGAGAGAAGCCTTTGCATCAGCCCCTTTTTGATATTCCGCTTCTTCTCGATCTTCTTTTCATAATTCCGAATCGCTTTATCCCAGCATTCCAACATCCCCGCAATCGCCTCCTGTTCGGGGAGTGGGGGGAGAGGGAGTCGCATTCTCAAAACTTTTGAAACGGAAAGCCCTGGCTGAGCCGAGGATTCTGTGTGTCGATTTAGTTTTTTGAACCTCAATGATTCTGCTAGCCACAAAGGACTTGTCATCGCGGAAGGGGTAGTCACGATTGCGTGTTCTGAAGCATAAAACTTTCCTGAAACGAGATGGACGTTGCCGCACAATGCACCTTGTCGTCCAATAAGAACGAACTCCCCATCGTGGGTAAATGTTGTTGTGAATCCGCGCAAACCGTTGCCCCCAAAACAACGATATTCCGCTTTATCGTAGATGGATTTCGACGTAATGGTTTCTCCGCTCTTCATTGAGCAAATTTCTCCCAAACGCGAATCTTCCCAATCATCAGGAATCCATCCGACTTTCGTATTCTTGTATCCTGGTCTATGTTCGTTCTTCTGCATCGTCTTCTGGCGCATTTGGTTCTTCTGCGGCCCTGTGTTCAGCAATGACTCGCTCAGCTTCACGCATGTACGAATCCGACAAACTTCTCATGGTTGAGGCAAGACGGTGATAACCGGCTTGTATGGATCGCCGTTCTGGACAATCAGGTAGCAGGCATAACGTGAAAGGGCAAAATCTTGGATTTCCCGTTCAGCCCCTGAACCGATTTTGACCAATTTTCCCACTTGGGAAAAATGGTCGTCTGCGTCCTGCTCTGCGTTTTTGCAGGCAATTACAGCCTTTTCAATAATCCTCGTGAACTTGTCCCAACTTCCATATTCAAGCACGGGCTGCAGATCACGTGCCCACCAGAATTCTTGGCCAATTTTATTGATCTGCTTAATTTCTTCAAACGTTTTATAATGACGCTTTTCTATATCTTTTTCTGCCATGGTTTTATCCTCCAATCCATTTGCGGCTGACACAGTCTGCGGGCCTGCTCCGGCCTCGCATTTCATCACGTAAATACAGCATCAAGTGCTGTAATTCGCTAAGCAGTGGAAACCGAAAGCGTCGTTTCTTCTTCCGCGCCTGCCGTCGCCGGTAGCAATACTCATCAGCATTGAATTGATCTATATGCTCTTGATCACGTTCCAGCATTCTTCCATTCCTATTTCACAATCCCCAATGCTTTCAAGTGCCCGGTCATTTCTTTTTCGAGCTTTACCAGATCGGCGTCAATCTCGGCCATTTCCTTGAGATTGGCCTCAATATCGACTTCTTCTTCCTCCTCGAACGTATCCACATACCGGGTAATGTTGAGGTTGTAGTCGTTCTCCTCGATCTCAGCGGGCTGGACCGCGCGACAGAACTTCTCGATGTCCTGCCGCTTCTCAACCGCATCCAGTATCTTCCCGATATGCTCATCATCGAGGAAGTTCTGCGCCTTGCCCGATCTGAACAGTTTCGACGCTTCGACGACGAACACGTCCTTCCGCTTCCCGTTCTTGCCGCCGGGTTCACGAGAGCGATCGAGAATGAGAATGGCAACAGGAATACCGGTGGTCTGGAACAGTCCGGCGGGCAGACCTATTACAGCATCCACGATGTTCTCTTTCAGCAGGCTCCGGCGGATCTTGCCTTCTGCCGCCCCGCGGAACAGGACGCCATGCGGCACGATCACGACTACTTTGCCCTCCTTTGCCTTGGCCGTCTCAACCATGTGGGTGATGAATGCATAGTCGCCCTTGGTCTTGGGCGGGATGCCGCGATGAAAACGGTTGTAAGGATCATTATCGATATTATCGCCGGCCCATTTCTTGAGCGAGAACGGCGGATTGGCGATAACCAGATCAAACTTCATCAACGAATCGCCTTCCTTGAGCAGGGGATTGTTGAGGGTGTCGCCCCATTCAAGCCGGGCCGAATCCTTGCCGTGCAGGAACATATTCATGCGGGCAAGATTGTAGGTTGAGCCGATGCTTTCCTGCCCATAGAGCGCGTAGTCCTTGGAGCCCTGGGTTTCTATCTCCGTTCCGGCCAGCAGGAGCAGGCCGCCGGAACCGCAGGCTGGATCGCAGATACGCCAGCCGGGTTCCGGCTTGGCGAGTTTGGCCAGCAGTGTGGCAACGGATTTCACCGTAAAGAACTCGCCCGCCTTCTTGCCGGCATCAGAGCCGAATCGCTCAATCATGTACATATAGGCGTTGCCGATAACGTCATCACCGGCGGCGGTCAGGTCGATCTTGGCGAAGTCGTCCATCAGGTGGCGCAGCATCTTGTTGCGCTGATCTGTCCTGCCCAGGACGGCATCGGAATTAAAGTCTATCGAGAAGAGCCCTTCCAAGCGGTCTCCGTTAGCATTCTCAATGGCATGCAGGGCTATGTTAATCAGCTCGCCGATATTGTCGGCGCTCTTCTTCTTGTAGAGATCATAGAAACTCATTCCTTCAGGAAGAACGAATCGTGCATTCTTGAGACGTAGCGCAATGCGATCCTTATCATTGCCATACCGTTCCGCGAGTGTCTCCATCTCGTGCTTGTGGAGGTCGCTCGTGTACTTGTAGAACAGGAACAGCAGGACATAGTCCTTATAGACGCTGGCATCCACGTTCATGCGTGACGAGTCCGCTGCTTCCCACAACGTTCTGTTCAGGGCATCCTGTGTATACTGCCGTTGTCCACTCATTGTGCTCTCCTTTTCATAGATTGCTTTTTAGACTTCTGCAAAATGCGCCGCGTGGGGTCACGCGGCCTACAAATTCCTTGTTTTTTGTAGGCCCACTCACCGAGTGGGCGCGATTTCAGGTCATTTCGCAGAACTCTATAGATTGCTTTTTAGTCACCAACTTGTAACTGAGGATTTGCTTGTGCAGTTCCTGCTTCCTGCTTGTCAGACGGGCATATTCTTTTACGGTCTTTTCAAAAGCGATCAATGCCCGTTGTCGCTTCAGCGGCGGTATGGGGATATCCATGTCTGCCAGATTCTTTGTGCTGATGAACGGCACGGTGGTTTGCTCGTAATGGCGCCGGAACAGCTTTTGCCCATGCGCGGAGTTGAAATAGCAGGCCACATATTCAGGCAGGACGGATTCCTTCTTAACCGACAGAACGAGAATAGAGGATGGGGCTATCCATGCATTTGTGTCGGGAAGGTCAAAAACTGTTGCTGCGAAACGACCGCGGTTCACAACCAAAACTTCGCCGGGTTGGAGCGGTTTCGATACGGCCGCATCTATGCGTAGCGGTTCCCCCGGGCTGAAGGATACGCACCCCTCTGACGAAATGTTCTTTGGCTGGATGACCATTACATCGCCATCGGGTACATTCGCCAGCCGTTTCCGGAACGCATGCCCTATTCTGATATCGCAGAACTTCTTTATCCTCATGGATGCCCTTTTTAATCGTCAAATGCAGTATCTCACTACTGTTCTGAGAAGTCAAGTGAATAATACGATATTTTTCTACTGCAGATAATAAGGAAACTTTTCCGTCTTTGCAAGCCGCTACAGCGACTAAAAGGGGGGCAACATGCCAAGGCTAATTCATGAAGCTCCGGTTTTCCGCATTTTTCCGCGACGTCCTCTAATGGCGTCGCCTTGGAATGCGGCGGTACAACGCCGCTTTACCTCGGCGAAGCACCCGCCTTCGCACAGCCGCTTCGGCGTGGCAGGCCAGCTTCGCCGAAAACAAAGCGACAGTCTGACCTGCCCGCAATGTTACACATAGCGTTGTCGGCGGGCTGTTACGAGCCGGTCTTTTCCAGCGAGATCCGTCCGTATCTCGCCGTCAGCGAATCCATTCTTCGTGAGCAGGTGTTGAATGGCCGCCCCTTGATCTGCGCCTATTTCCAGGAATAGCCGGCCGCCTGGTTTCAGGACCTGAACCGCCTGGGTGATAAGCGGACGGATAACGCTCAGGCCGTCCGGTCCGCCGTCGAGCGCCGCGCGCGGTTCGTGCTCCCGGATCATGGCGGGCAATTGCGCCCAGGCGTCGGTCTGAACATAGGGGGGGTTAGATATTACGACATCCAGGCTGTCCGGCGGCACGGCGCTGAGAAGGTTGTCCATGTAAAACCGGATGCAGTTTTGAACCCCATGCCGGACGGCATTTTTCCGGGCCAAATCCAGAATATCCGGCGCGATATCGTTGGCTTGATACGATCCGTGGGGTTGGGCTGAAGCCAGGCTGATGATGATACAGCCACTGCCGGTTCCCACCTCGGCAATGTTCGGCCGGGGAAGCGCCCATAAGTCCGCCCGGTCAAGGACCAATTCCGCAAGCAGTTCCGTTTCCGGGCGCGGGATCAGGCCGCGGCGGTCAACATGGAACAAGCGGCCCATGAATTCGGCTTCTCCCAGGACATATTGCAGAGGTTCGCCGGCGGCCATGCGGTTGACATGTTCCTGGACGGATCGGGATGCCTCAGGAGAAAGACGGTCATTATGCCGCAGAGCGAGTTCGAGCCGGGCACAAGCGAGTTCATGGCAGATTATCCATTCCACTGCCAGTCCGGAGTCCTCGACACCGCTGTTTTTTAGAAAGGTCGTGGCCTGCAGGAGGATATCGTGAATCGTCGCCGATGGATGAAGGCTGAAAGGCATGGTGTGTATTCAATGGTTTGCCAGGCCATGATTAACCTGTTTCATCCGTTCCGCGATGTCATGGTCATACAGCGCCTTGCATACCGGATTCAGGTTGCCTTCCATGATGTTTTCCAGGTTGTAGAGGGTGAAATTGATCCGGTGGTCCGTGAGCCGGTTTTGGGGAAAGTTATATGTTCGTATGCGCTCGCTTCGATCGCCGCTGCCGATCTGGGATCGCCGCGCGTCGCCCATCTCCGTTGCATTTTGCCGGTGTTGCATGTCCAGCAGGCGCGAGCGCAGCACCCGCATCGCCTTGGCGCGGTTTTTATGCTGGGACCGCTCCTCCTGACAGGCGACGACGAGGCCCGTGGACAGGTGTGTGAGCCGGACCGCGGAATCGGTTTTATTGACATGCTGGCCGCCCGCGCCCGAGGACCGATACACGTCAACGCGCAAGTCATCGGGCTTGATTTCAATGTTGTCCACGGCTTCGGCCTCGGGAAGCACGGCCACTGTGGCCGTGGAGGTATGAATCCGGCCCTGGGATTCCGTTACCGGAATCCGCTGGACCCGGTGTGTACCGCCTTCAAACTGCAGCATGCGATAGACATCATTGCCCTGGATGGAAAAAACAACTTCCTTGTATCCGCCGACCTCGGATGGACTGGCATCAATGAATTCGACTTTCCATCCCTGCGTTTCGGCATAGCGCGTGTACATGCGGGCGAGGTCGCCGGCAAACAGCGCCGCCTCGTTCCCTCCAGTGCCGGCCCGGATTTCCATGATGGTATTGCGGCTTTCGTTCTGATCGGCAGGCAGGAGCGCAATCATCATATCCCGTTCTGCCTCGGGCAGGCGTTTTTCAAGGACACTAAGTTCTTCCTGAGCCAGAGTCTTCAAATCCGGGTCGACTGTGTTCTCGTCCAGCAAGTCCTGGTATTCCTGAGAATCCTTTTTCAGTTTCAGCACCAGGCTGGATTTTTCCAGTAATTTTTTCAGATGGGAATATTCTTTGGTCAGTTTCTTGAGGTGTTGCGGGTTTCCCGCGGCCGCTGTTGAGAGCCGGGTCTCGCATTCGCTGAGCCGGTTAGCAGTGGCGTCCACAAATGCTTGATTAATCATGGCATGGTCTTTCCGAATTAACAGGATGTCGGCGCCGACATCCTGTTAGAGGACACAAAAAGGGCCAGATGTATGAATCCATCTGACCCTCGCAGCGAGCTATTTACTTTTTGCCGTAGCGTTTGCGAAACTGCTCGACCCGTCCCTCCGCATCCATATATTTTGCCGTGCCGGTGTAGAACGGATGACACGCCGAACAGGTGTTGATCTTCATTTCTTTCACCGTGGACCGGGTATGGATCACATTGCCGCAAATGCAGGTGATGACGGCATCATCGTACTTGGGATGAATCTTTTCTTTCATGATATCGGTTCCTTTGTTCAATCCAAAAACAACACAGCTAATCATATTGTTTCGGAAAAGACAAGCTGTTTTTTGCGGAATGTCTTGGCCGCGGATTTCCCGATTTGTGAATTGCCAAGGGCAAACGAATGGGGTATATAGTGTAATTAGTAATCATCGGGCATAGATTTCTGCGAAATGCGCGCTCAGAGTACTAGAGGTCAGCGATCAGAAAAGTAAGAGTTATTAATAATGTTTTTTGCATTTTGCAAAAAAATCACAGTCAGTGCAAGGAGATGATTTTATGGCACATGGGGTATGGAGACTTATGGTTGGAGCGGGAGTGGCGGCATTGCTTCTGATTAACGGATGCGGGGCCCGGCCGGATCGGACCACGCTGCAGGAAGGTCTGCGGGCCCTGGATGCCGGACATTACGACCAGAGTATCAGCCTGTTTCAGCAGGCGGTCCGGGAAAATATCAGTCGCGAAGATAATGCGTTCGCATACAACGGCATGGGCATTGCCTATGAGCGGATTAAGCAAAAAGATAACGCGACCCGGGCGTTTAAAAACGCGTCCCGGATGGATCCCGACCTGGTGGAGCCCCTCTATAATCTCGGTGTACTTCAATTTGCAAGCGGGAAGGAAGCCGAAGCCGTTGTGTATTTTGAGAAAGCCGCGCTGGTTGACTCCCGTGAGATCCGTCCGCTGGAATTCCTTGCCTTTATCTATCAGCAACGCCGGCAATGGGACGAAGCCCGCCGTGTGTTAGCCAAGGCGCAGTCGCGTGCCCCCCGCTCGCCGCGTGTGATGACTGCCGTTGCGTTACTGGAACTGCAGACCAATAACGTGGAAACCGCCATCGCGCTTCTTCAGCAGGCGCTTGAGTATGATGACCGCTATGCGCCGGCCGTCTTTAATCTGGCGGTCGTCAGTCAGCGCGGGACGAACAATCCGGGCCGGGTGAGAGCCCTGTTCAATGATTATCTGAGCCTTGTACCGGAAGGTCCCCAGGCTGATAAGGCGCGCCAGGCGCTCAAAGCCCTGCCCGCGTCGGTGCCGGTGGAGACCGTCCAGCCCCCGGTTGAGGCGCCGTCAATAGAGGAATGGATCAAGAACGCCAGGAAATTGGAGCGGGCCGGCCGCCGCACGGCGGCCGTGAATCATTATTTGAAAGCGGCCCGTGAGGCCGAGCGCATGGGCAACAAAAAGCTGAAGAAGCAGGCGCTTCAGAGTGCCGTGGTCTTGTGCGCCGACGATGCTCAGGCTAATTACGAGGTGGGACTGTATTATGCGGAGCATAAACAGAATGACCGGGCGATACTGTACTTGAAAAAGGCCGTCAGCCAAACCAACTGGTTTAATGCCCAGGTCGCGTTGGCAACAGTGGCCGTGGCGGTGCAGGAATTCGATACCGCCCGGGTTTCAGTGAAGCAGGCTGCCAGGAGTAAACCGGATCAAGCCGATGCTTTATGGGACCTAGCCCGCCTCTGTGATCAACAGGCTGCCTTGCAGGATCTGGCGGTTCCGTGCTATGCCCGCTTTGAGACCACGTATCCTCGGGATGCCCGCGCGGCAACAGCCCGGGAACGAATCGTGGTGTTAGGGGGCAGCCCCGTGCGTCGGACTGGAACAACGGCGGATGCGGCGGGTGACACGAATCGAAACACTTCCGTCTGGTGGCGGAACTGGTTTTCGAAATAGCGCAAGTCGAAGGAAAGAGGGGAGAGGAAAGTCGAAGGTCTTGACCTGCGACCTTTGACTTTCGACCTGCGACTTCTTGTCTACGAGAGCAGACTATGATCTACGGCACGGATTTCAATGCGGTGGATATCGGAGCCATTGTTCTGGTGTTGCTGGAGCTGTGGCTGGGCCTGCGCCGGGGGTTGGCCGGAACTCTGTTCCGCCTGATGAGCACGCTGATTATCCTGCTGGCCGGTCTGCGGCTGTATCAGTTGTTCGGCCGTCTGCTGTTTCAGCATACGAACCTGTTAGCTGATAATCCCGAGATGACCGGCGCCCTGGCCTTTCTACTCATCATTCTTGTCCTGGGCGTGTGTTTTCTGGTGTTGCGATGGCTGTTGCGGGTGCTTATGACGGTGGTCTTTAATGAGAAAATTAACCGCGCGGGCGGCGGCCTTGTCGGCGCGCTGAACGGTGTGGCGCTTGTCTTTCTGATCGTGTATGCCGCCGGTCTGTGGCCGCAGGCCGGCATGCGCCGGCTGTTTACGCAAACCTCACTGGTAGGACAAACAGTCTTTCGGCTTTGTCCCCGGGTTGCCTTGGCGATGGAGCAGGTGGAATTTTATCAACTGCCGTTGCTTTTGCTTCCGGACAAGCCGAGCGCAGAGTAGCATCAGGCTCCAGTGTTCAGTGTTCGGGAAGATTCTTCCGTCCTGAACACCGAACCCCTTTGTGCAATAACAGCTTGTAAACGTCAGAAATAATTGTTTGACTCACTTTCCGCCAGAGGCGGGTCTGCCTAAGGCACGATCCGCCACAGAGGCGGATATGCCTCAGGCATGAACTCAAACAATCACGCTTTAAAGGCTTAACCATGTCGCCGCTTGTTGCTCAGTCCGTATTGGAAGAAATTCGTCTCCACAACGATATCGTTACGGTAATCGGCGCCTATTTTAATCTTCAGCGCAGCGGCTCAACCTTCAAGGCGCTTTGTCCTTTTCACAAGGAAAAAACGCCGTCCTTCATGGTTAATCCCCAGCGGCAGATTTTTCATTGTTTCGGCTGCGGCGCCGGGGGTGATGTCTTCCGGTTTATCATGGAATATGAAAAAGTTGATTTCATGACCGCAGTCAAGATGCTGGCTCAGCGCGCCGGCATTCGCCTGGCTTTCGAAGATCAGGGGCAGCAAGCGGGGGGCGGCAAAGATATCCTCTATGAAATCAACGATAAGGTGGCCCGGCTCTACCATCATTACCTCCTCAAATCGCCGGAGGGGGCAACCGCCCGGGACTATCTGCAGCGCCGGGATTTACCGGTATCCGTGGTGGAACAGTTTCTGATCGGGTTGGCGCCCAACCGCTGGGATACCGTGCTGGCATGGGCGCAAAAAAAATACAAGCGGGAACAATTACAGGCTGTTGGCCTCATCCTGGCATCCGGAGCGGCCGCGGAAGGGGACGCAACCTCGGCCGCCGCGAAGCCGACCCATTGGTATGACCGGTTCCGTAACCGGCTCATGTTCTCCATTCATGACGAGCAGGGGCGGGTGGTGGGATTCAGCGGAAGAATCATGGAGGAGTCCGCCGGGAAAGCGGCCAAATATGTCAACAGCCCTGAAACGGTGTTGTTTCACAAGGGCCGGATTCTTTATGCCCTCCATAAGGCCCGGCGCGCGATTGTCGAGGCGCGGGAGGCCATCATCTGTGAGGGACAGATTGATGTGATCCGGTGCCATCTGAATGGATTTACGACGGCGGTGGCGGCGCAGGGAACGGCGTTCACGGATGATCATGCCCGGATCCTGAAACGCTACGCCGACAGTGTGGTGCTGGTCTTTGACGCCGATCGCGCCGGTCAGGATGCTGCCTTACGGGCGGCCGACACGTTTCTTCAGGTTGGCCTGGTCGTTAAAATTGCCGCGCTACCCGCGGGAGAGGACCCGGATACTTTGCTCTGCCGGGAGAATGGTCCGTCGCAATTCCAGCAGTTGATCCGCAATGCGCGCTCGGTGGTTGATTTTCAGATTGATGTGCTCAGCCCGCGCGAAGACGTGAATACCGAGGCCGGACTGATGCGCATTACGGCCGCCGTGTTGGAAACAATTCGCCGCACTCCCAATGCTGTTCAGCAGGCCCGGTTGATTCAAAAGACCTCAATTCGGCTGGGAATTCCCGAGGAAGCCTTGCGGAAGGAATGGCAGAAACTGGAAAAACGCGGCCGGCCTGTGCCGGCGGTGTCATCCACAACCGAAAAAGCGCTTGTTCGTCATCCTCTCAAGGAACTGGCGCTGGTGGAACACCTGGCGGCGGACGTGTCCCTGGCCAAGTGGGTTCAAACGTATTTGCCTCTCGACCTGGTGTCCGATGCCCTGTGCCGTCAGATGCTCCAGGTTTGCCTGGACGCCGCGCAAGGCAAGCTGGACCTGATGAGCCTCGTGGCGGAGCGGGACAATGCCGCCCGGGACCTGTCGTGTTTTGCCGCCCGGGTAGTGGCCGCGCCGTCCAAGGTGAAAGGCGATATGAGCACCAATGAGGACTCGGTCAAGTCGCTGATTATAGGCATTCGGACCGACGCCTTAAAGCATCGGCGCAAGGAGATAGAAAAAATCAGGCAAGCTTCTCAAGCCGGCACGGGTCCGCGGTTCGATCCGGCGGAAGACAAGCAACTGGAGCTGGAACACTGCCAATTGGGTTATGACCTGGCCAGGATGAAAAACTGGGATACGGCTGTACCCGTCATGGAACTCCTGAATCAGGGTCAGACCTAGACAATAGCTTTTGTTGAAAAATCCTATTGGTGGGGCGTTGGTCCTGTTCGGCGCGAATCCGCCGCGGCAGAATTCCCGCCCTGCCATTCCAAGAATTCCTCAGTCATTGTAGGGCTGGAATGGTTATGGACCTGCCAGCCGCGAAACTGCTCCATTCGTGCTCTAGCGGAGATATGTCGCCGCTTGACTATGAGAAAAAATGTACTAAACTATCCGCGTAAAACACTTCGCTCCATGTGTCCGAAAAAACGGGGCAAGATTACAGGAGGGTGGAAGTACTAACAAGTTGGGTGGGCGTATGGTGCCTGAGTGGACGCCAAAAACTGTTACCTTGATTTGAACCAAGCTAAGAAAGAAATTGTTTTTGAGGAGAGGAATAATGAGGATGAATAAAATCTATAAATGGATAATGCCGACTGTGGTTTTTTGTCTTGTTATTATGGGGTCATCGGCTGCCTTTAGCGGGGAAGCAGGACCTCTTTTGCATCTTTCGTTTGACGGGAAAATCACCGCCGATTCCG
>CAYQNY010000049.1:0-19022 GCA_964418925.1 uncultured Verrucomicrobiota bacterium | reverse complement strand
GCAGATTCCATAGGCAATTATTTGCCTGCCCGAAATGTCGAATTGCTTGCCACGCACCGGTGCGTGGTCGAGACGCTACCCTAATTCTTCGCTAATCGGATTTTTTTGCGTACTTGTCGATAGGGTGTAGGACAGATTCTTTGATCCGCTCGGATAGTCACCCACCCCGGTCCGCCGCGACGGACCACCCCTCCGGCGGAGGGGACCTTAAGAAGTTCAAGGACAAAGTCTTATGTTTCCCTCCTTGGAGGGGTGCCCAACGGGCGGGGTGGGTTTGGTGTGTATCTGTTACCGTGTAATATCAAAAAATTTGTCTTATACCCCTTGTCGATAAGGCCGTTTTATGATATATTATATTAATGAATCATATTTGTTAATATGAGAATCAACGCTCCAAGGAGAAAACATCATGAAAATGCCGGTTGTCTTATTGAGTTTAATGGCGGTCATAGGATTGGCCGGCGCGGCGCGCGCCGCCACGGAATGCTACACCAATACGGTCTATTTCGGCTGGGCAGGCTGTCAGCCGATCGTGGATGACTATGATGGCGACGGTCTGGACGATATCGCCGTGTATGACACGGTCCCCGCCGTCTGGTATGTCTGGCAGAGCACCAATGACGTCCTGCGTACCGGCCAATGGGGTGCGGCTGACTGTGTGCCCATGCAAGGCGACTATGACGGCGATGGGATGGCGGACTTGGCCGTCTATCAGCCGGCAACGGGGAAATGGTGGATTTATTCGATGGGCACTGCCACGGCGCTCGTGGCCGGCGGATGCTGGGGTTCCAGCGACTGCGTGCCGATTCCGGCCGACTATGACGGCGACGGCGCCGATGATGTGGCCGTGTATGAGTCCAGCGCCCGGAAATGGTATATTTATTCGGTGAAAAACAGCGCGGTCCTGCTCTACGACGCGGTTTGGGGCGCAGAGGGGGTCACGCCGGTGCCGGCAGATTACGACGGGGACGGCAAGGCTGACCCGGCGCTCTACCAGGAATCATCCGGCACGTGGGGCGCCCTGCTCTCGGGTAGCGGTTACCAGTTCTCCAGCCTGTCCTGCGGGGCCGCGGCCGCGGGCTATGTGCCGGCGCCGGCGGATTACAACGGGGATGGGTGCGCGGAACCGGCCCTGTACTCGGCGGAAGCCGGCAAGTATTACATCTGGCTTACGACCAATGCAATCCTGCTGGAATTCGACGTGCCGACCGGCGGTGTGCCTTGTCCGGCCCGTTACTATATGCAGGATGTCTATACCATGGCGGTGTTCCAGACCAATGTTGAAGCCGCACTGGGGGTGACGGTCAACAGTGGCGGCAGGTTTGATATCATTGTCCCCGACGCCTCCAGCGCAGTCAGCGACGGAATTATGGACGGATTTGCGGCCATCAGTTCCGTGATTGCGCCGTTCTCTTTTGGACTCCAGGTCTTTGATATGGGCTTTAGTATCCTGCAGGTTATCGGCGTTATTCCCGACCCGCAAGAGCAGATCCTTGAAATGCTGAACCAGATGGATAAAAAACTGAATGTGATCAACGACAAACTGAATGTTATCTTGATACAAATCGCCACCCTCCAGCGGTTTATCGATCTGAAGTTCGCGGAAATCAAGAAGGACATCAATTGGGGGCCGCTTTCGACTAAGATCACCACGATCCTGGCCGCCCACAATGAACTGCTCGTGATGACTTCCACCAATTACGTTGCCACGAACACTTTTGCCGACCGCCAGGAAGCGATGTCAAACTTGGTGTACCGTCTTGAGAACACCATCGATATTCAGAGTGTCACGGAACAACTGGCGATCAACCTGCTGGCGGAGGTGGAATCTACCGGCCGCGGGTTTCTGGATATTTACACGGATTACCTGATCAACAACCACGTCAAACCAGGCAAGAATCTATTATACTGCTATTTGAACCTGGAATACCTGTTCGGGCGGGTGTTGGCCCACGAATACAAGGGCGCCCAGCTGACCATGGAATTGCTGACGCAAACGAGCGGCACGAATGCGGCGATCCAATGGCGGGATTCAATTTTTCTGAGCGGGCCGTACTGCATTGCCGCCCAGATGGATAAATTCCAGGAATGCGCGCTCCGGATGGTTGATGCCAAGACCGACACCGGGTTTTACGTGATTTGTCCCCCGGCCGACCGGCGCTTCCTGCCGGCGCATGCCGCGGAAATCTATGGCCGGGTAAATTTCGTGGCCGCGTATTGTTCGACTAATTCTTACCACGGCCTGGCGGGGCGTTTGATCGGGGAACCGGGGCGGATTTATGAATATGGCCGCCAGGGCCAGGTGCGCGCCAATAATCTTCCGCTGTCGTTGATGCGGCGGGTGGCGCGGGCCGTGCCCGCGATGTGGACCCCCTATACGGCGGCGGCGGAATGGTTGGTTTATGAATACATCTCAGCGGACAGTTATCAGGTCACCACCACCAACCAGATGGCCTTTGATATCTTTGCGCTGACCAATGCCGCGGCCGGCGATTACCCTATTACCGTGGCCGGGGAGCACGAAAGCGAATCCGCGCAGACCATCACGGTGCAGTGGCGGTCCAACGACTATGTCACGGTTGTCAGCCCGGGCACGTCCAATTCCGTGCCCTACGGGTATTTTGTCGTGCCGGTGCGGCATTATGTCAGTGATCATACGGGCGGCGCCACATGGGAAAATGCAGTCCAGCGTTATTCCACGGATTGGTCGTGCTTTGCCGATTTAATAACATTTGGCTTTGGAAAAGAGCGTACTGTCAATCATATCTACCATCATGTCACCGCCGAAACAGACCCTCATCGTGCTAATAGTTTCTGGTTTTTATGGGAACATAGCCTGGCATTTAATCTGCCCAAGGCGGCGGCGATGAACAATCGCACCGTGGGATTGTATGGTAAATCACGGCTGGAGTGGCGAGGCAACAATCAGGTGTCCGAGCTCGGGCACACGATAGGTATCGGAACTGATTTGGAGAATTACACTAGCAAGGCAAATTGTATCCATCAGTCGGATGTCAAATGTGTTACTCCACAGACATTTCATGGCGCGGCCACTGTGACCGGAAAGGTGAAATCATCCCGGCAATACCTCTCGGTGTTTTCCTCGGCGCGCGGTAGGTGCTGGCGCCCCGGCATGTGGGACATTGACGCTTATGAAAAGGTGTGGGCCGAACGCATGATTCTGTATATTCCCTAGCCTGGATTGTCCGCGGGCGGCGGCGGGCTCCCGACGGGAACAAACATGGACAGTCGTTCCCGCCTCGGCGGATTCCGCCTTTGGGCGGAATCCATCTTGTTTTTCATGGCGGTTTCAAATGTATGCTTCAGGCTAAGACTGTTTTAACTTCCTGATGAATTTAGCCGGATTTCCGCCCCATATGTCACCGGGCGGGATGCTTTTCACCACCACTGCGCCGGCCGCAACGATTGATTCTTCTCCGACTGTGACGCCCTTGAGGATCATTCATCGGAAGTTCTCGGTTTCCAAATGCTGGATTTTCCGGCACGCATTCCTGAGGAACTGCTGCCAGTCGGGATCGAACCCCTGGGTGAAGGCGGCGGAGAGCCAGGCCCGGACGATCTCGACCGCGTGTTGCGGCGGGGTTATCCACTCGCCGAGACACAGGACGTTGGCGTTATTGATTATGACGGCCCGGCATGCTTCATACTCGTTTCCGGCATGGACAGCATATACTCCCTTGAACTTGTTGGCCACGATCGCGCTGCCCGCGCCGGTGCCGCAAATCAAGAGGGCCTTCTCATACCGTCCCTCGCTGACGGCCTTAGCCACTCGGGCGGAGGACTCATAGTAGGGCACAAACTCTCCGCCCTCCTTCATGCCGAGATCATCCACCGTATGATCATGTTCCTCCAGGAAACGGATCACTTCTTTCTTCAGAGTCAATCCCGCCTTGGTTGAACCGATTGCCAGTTTCAATGTAACCTCCTTTTCTTCATTGCCATGCATGCCTCTATGATGTGCCGTGGACCGAAGCCGTGTTTGTTGAAAAGATAAGTTTCCGTTGCCACCTCGCCAAACCGGTCCGGAATTCCCAGGCGTTTCACGGGTACGGGGAAACGCTCGCTCAGCGTCTCGCAGACCGCGCCGCCAAGACCACCGATGATGTTCTGTGTTTCCACGGTCACCACGGCGCCGGTCTTCCTGGCCGATGCCACAACGCCTTCCGTGTCGAAAGGTTTTACCGAGGGACAGTGTAGAAGCTCCGCGTGGATGCCCATGGCTTCCAGTTCCCGGGTTGCCTGCAGGGCAAACTGGGTCATATACCCGGTGGAAACCAGAGTGACATCGGTGCCTTTTCGGACCAGGACCGCCTTGCCCGGCTCAAAGACATATCCCTCATCAAACAGCGGCGCGACTTTGGGCCGGATAAGCTGCATGTATGTCGGTTGCCTGTGCGTGGCCATGTAGCGCAGTACAGCCCGGAGTTCATAGGCGTCAGCGGGACTGTAAACATGCATATTGGGCATGGCCCGCATGATCGCCAGGTCCTGAAAGCACATGTGTGTGCCGCCGTTCGGACCGGCGGTGATGCCGGGCGCCGTGCCGACGATCTTGACGTTGTTATTGGCGTAGGCAACGCTGATAGTTATCTGGTCGTAAACACGGCGTGAGGCAAAGCACGTGAAGCTCGCGCAGAACGGAATCTTTCCCTCCGCGGCCAACCCTGCCCCCAGCGAGATCATATTCGCTTCCGCCACGCCGACGTTGATGAAATTCGCGGGGTGCTTTTGCGATACCTTCGGGTTGGTGCCGGAGGCCTTGCTCAAGTCCGCCTCGACACAGACTACGTTCGGATTCTCATCCATCAGCTCGTTTAACATCGTGCCATAAACAGCGCGCATTTCCATTTCATGATAGTCGGTCATAATATCTCCTATGATGATTGTCTACTTCTTTGTCTGTTTTTATGCTTCGAGTGCTTCGAATTTGGTTCGCTCATGCCGGAGGCGGATCCGCCTATGGCGGAAAAATGCGGCGGCGATCCCGCGAAACGCGGGATAAATCTTGGTCCGAAGCTTCTCAACTCTATTCAGCCCAAACCCTGTCCCGCTCTGCAGCGGGATTACCTTGCTTTTGCGAATCCGTCTTCCGTCTTCGCCGAAGCTACGCCGGCCAGGCCGGCGGAAACCAAATTCGATCCACGCCACATCGGGCGCGCGTAACGCTCGCCCGAAATATGACTTCTGCAATCGGCGGGCTTGCCCGCCTGCGAGGAGAGCGTCAAGCGTTCCCCGCAGTCCGTGGCGGGCATTCGCCGCGGCGGATGGCCCTCTATGATAAAATATAACGTTCATCTACGGTCTAGAATGATTGAAGTCTCAAACAAGAAAAAATTATCCCATCCTGAACACCGAATTCTAAACACTTTGATCTACACTAATACGGCAACTTCACATTCGTTGCTTCCAGCGCGCCCATATACTTATCGTATGCCTCTTGATCGGGGACCTTGATGTTGTGACTGCCAGGGGTGTTCTCGACCACACTGCAGCCTTTGGCCTTGATCGTGTGGGCGATAATCATGGCGGGCTTGCCTGTGACGGCCTTGGCTTTATTGATTGTGTTGTAAATGTCGTCCCAGTCATGGCCGTCCATTTCGAAGATTTCCCATCCAAACGCCCGCCACTTGTCCACCAGGGGTTCCAGGCTGAGCACATCGTCGGTAAAACCGTCGATTTGCAGCTTGTTGTAATCCGTGATAGCTACAAGGTTATCCAGCTTGTGGTGGGCGGCAAACATGGCGGCTTCCCAATTCTGGCCTTCGTTGCTCTCGCCATCGCCGATTATGCAGAAAACGTGGTGGTCCCGTTTGTCCATCCGCGCGGCCAAAGCCATGCCGCAGGCCATGGACAAGCCTTGGCCAAGCGAACCGGTGGTGGCATCAATGCCCGGAACAGTGCGCGCATCGGCGTGACTGGGCAGGCGAGTGCCGTCAGCGTTCAGCGTGCCCAACTGACTGGCAGGGAAGAATCCCTTGTACGCCAGCGCCACGTACCAGACTGGCGCGGCGTGTCCTTTAGAAAGCACCAACCGGTCCCGATCCGGCTTCCCCGGATTCCGCGGGTCCACATTCAAGATGCGGTAGTATAATGTCATCATAATTTCAACGAGACTCAGCGCTCCGCCGATATGCCCGGATCCGGCCCGGCAGATCATGTCGGTAATGATGTACCGCCATTCCGCCGCCATGCCAGCGTGCTTTTGTTTATTGAATACGTCACTCACTCTATATACCTCCTGTTATGATCGCCCCAGCGGGACAAGCCCGGCGGGCACTGCTTTACCAATTCACTATCCCAAACAACCTCCCCATCACCGCAATTGAAAGCGTTACGCAAACCGACGATGCCAGCGTCATGAACAGCCCGGCTTTGGCCATGTCCTTGATGGTGAAATATCCGGCTGAATACGGGATCACGTTTGTCGGGGTTGAGGTTACCAGAATAAATGCGAGCGATGCCGTAATCCCGGCCGGGATCGCGATGAGGACTGGATCGAGGCCGATGTTATTTGCCAAAGCGATCAGGAGTGGGACCATGATGATTCCGGTTACGGTGTTACTGGAAAACATCACCTTCATTATTGAAACTCCGAATACCACCGCAAAAATGATCAATACCGGATGCAGCAGTCCAAGTTTGCTGAAAGCCATCTGTGCAACCCAGGCGGCAGCGCCGGTTTTGTATATCGACATACCGATGGAAAGTCCGGTCACAATCAACACGATTCCTCCCCAACTGATCTGCTTTTCGGCCTTTTTCCAGGTTATTATACCAATGCCAGGCACGAAGAACAGACAGGCACACGCAATGGCCACGAATTGGATGCCAAGGTAATCGATCGCGCCGCCGGTCCACGCACTTATCCACTGGCCGCATATCCAGAGAAAAACAGTCAATGCAAAAATTGCCATTACAGCAACTTCACTGCGCTGGAGCGGCCCAAGCTCCGTGCGTTGTTTGCGAAAATCCTCTTCCGCTATCGTCAGGTTGATCTCTTCCAGCGGAAAAACACGAATCAGGATGATCCAGGCGCAGGGAATCATCAGCAGGGCGGCCGGAACCCCCAGCAACATCCAGTCGACAAATGAAAAATCGATACCCGCCAGATCTTTCAGGAAGGTCATGGTCAACGGATTAGGCCCGCACCCCGCGGGAGTCGAAACGCCTCCAATCAATGGTCCCCATGCACAGGATATGAGCAGCGCTTTGCCAAAATTGCTTTTCTGCGGCTCGGCTTTTGCGTCTTTCAGGATTGATACCGCAATCGGCATCAGCATGGCGGCAACCGCCATATCCGTGATCCAGCCTGACAGCAAGGCGCCAACAGCGATAAAAGCCAGAATGATTGCCTTGGGCTTGTGGCCAAGATGGTAGAGCAGCAGAGTGGTCAGTCTCTTCAGCAGGCGGGTTTCCGCAATGGCCGCCGAAAAAATCAGCACCCCGATAAAAAACAGCACTATTGGATTGCCGAAGCCGTCCTTGACCAACGGCTTGAGTGCGGATGCCTTGGTCATAACGAGTAGAACCAATCCCATAAGTCCGGCTATGGGAAACGGTACGGCTTCGGTAATCCACAATATGACAACCATCGCCAGCACCGCCAGCGCGGCTTTGCCCTGCTGCGTCAGCGCGATTACCCCGTTATCTGTCTGGATTTCCGGAGGAACCGGCAACAAGAGGATTGCCGCCAGCGCCAACAGCGCCAGCAGGAAAAACAGCATTTTGAATTTATCGGAGTGTTCGGAGTTCATGAGTTTCAAAAAATCAATCTGAAATTATCCCCCACCTGACTGGGCTTATCCGCGACCAGCGCGCCGGCCGTGCGCAATGCCCGGGCCTTACCGGCCACCGAACCTTTACCGCCTGACACTATCGCGCCGGCATGCCCCATCTTCTTGCCTTCAGGGGCATGGCGGCCGGCGATAAAGGCAACCAGCGGCTTGGTGAATACCCCGGCTTTAATGGCCTCCGCCACCTCCTCTTCCATTGTCCCTCCAAGTTCACCGATGATCAGTACGGCATTCGTATCGGGATCGGCTTCAAAAAGCGGAAGCATTTCGGCAAAACGCGTGAACGGGACCGGGTCGCCGCCAATGCCGATAAGCGAAGACACCCCGCCGCCGGCGGCTACCATTATGGCCGTGACTTCATTGGTCAGCGAGCCGCTGCGCGTCATCACGCCAACGCGACCGGGTTTATAGACCCGGTCAATCCAATACGGCAGAAATCCCATCATTGCCACGCCGGGTGTGATGACACCGGTCGTATTACCGCCAATGATGGTTGCCCCGTTCAGACGGGCAGCCGCGCGGACCTCCATGGCTTCGTGCAGCGGGATACCCTCAGCGGTCACAACGATCTTCATGATCCCGGAATCAAGAGCCTCAAAAATTGCGTCCTTGGCAAAACGCGGCGGCACGAACAGTACCGACGCATCCGCTTGCGTTGCTTCCACCGCCCGGCGGACGGTGTTGTAGACCCTGACGCCTTCCACCTCCTGACCGCCTTTGCCGGGCGTTACGCCGGCAACAACCTGCGTGCCGAGTGCAAGCATGTGTTTGGTCCAATAGCTGCCCTCGCTGCCGGTAATGCCCTGAACCAGCACGCGTGTGTCTTGGTCTATGAAAATGCTCATTTAATCGCTCTCCCGCACAACTCAATCGCTTTTTTCACGGCTGCCTCGGTATTGGTCAGCGGCTCAAGACCAAGGTCTGTAAGAATCTCACCGGCCTTTTCCTCATTGGTTCCACGAATCGCGGTCACAATTTGGACATCCGGCTTCAGTTTCGCAATGGCCGCGGCTATACCCTTGGCCATGACATCCGCCCGGGCAATCGTGCCAAATGTCACGATCAGGATGACTTTCGGCTTGTTGCGCAGTGTGAACTCCATGGCCTCGACGGCGCGGCGATAGTTAGGGCCGCCGAATTCCAGGTAGTTGGCGACCGTCCCGCCATAATCAATAATCAAATCATAGACCATATTTATCAGGCCCGCGCCGGCGCACATCAGACCAATCTCGCCGTCGAATTGCAGGTAAGGAAACCCGGCCTCGGCAGCGTCGAACTCGATATCGCTTGCGTAATGCTCCCTGGTTTTGATCAAGCCTTCCTGCCGAAAAGCGGCGTTGTCGTCGATGCTGAACTTTCCGTCAACGGCGGTGAGTTGACCGTCAGCAGTAACGACTAGAGGATTGATCTCCGTGAGTTCCGCATCTTTCTTGCAGAAGAGACCGAACAGGGCAGCAAGAATCTTTAGGCCTTGCTTGAATGTGTCGCCCTTCAGACCAAGCCCGAATATAACGTTGCGAAGATGGAACGGTAGAATCCCCTGCGTGATATCCACGTGCTGCTTGACGATCTTTTCGGGAGAGGCAACTGCCAGCTCTTCAATATTAATTCCGCCTTTAGGCGATCCCATGATCAGGGCCTGACCCGTAAGCGGGTCGACGGTGATTGCCAGATAAAGCTCTTGCCCTATTTTCAGGGCCTTCTCAACCAGTATCTTTCCGACCCCGTGGGGTGAATTGAACAGCTCCTGCGCCTTGGCGGCGGCGTCATTTACCGTATCCGCCAGCTGGATAAGCCCGGCCTTGCCCCGCCCGCCTTTCAGCACCTGCGCCTTAAGCACACATGGCAGACCTACAGTTGCCAGAGCGTTCCCGATCTGCCCCGCGTTTTCGATTACCTGTCCCACCGGCACAGGAATCCCCGCGCCGGCAAACAGCTCTTTAGCTTGATACTCAAACAATTTCAAGGGTAACCTCGCTTCGCTCGTAATGCCTCAGTTATATGGTGGTAAAACCTGTAGCGCGCCACGCCTGCCCGCCTTCGGAGGGGTGTGGCGCGTTTTGCCGCACCACGCCTCTGGCCATGCCCATGGCTTGGTAAACGTGGCAAGCACCGTTTACCCCGCTTCGAGCGGGGTGCGGCACTACAACAAGATGCCCCCCCCATAACTGAGGGGTTACCTTCGCTCGGTTGCCTTCAGAATCCAGAAGTCAGTAGTCAGAATTCAGAACGAAATCACATAACCACTTGTCTGCCAAATCCTTGCTTTTATTCTGAATCCTGGCTCCTGAATTCTGACTCCGGAA
The DNA here is from genome assembly GCA_964418925.1 of uncultured Verrucomicrobiota bacterium. Taxonomy (GTDB): domain Bacteria; phylum Verrucomicrobiota; class Kiritimatiellia; order JAAZAB01; family JAAZAB01; genus CAYQNY01. Next base: position 8,902 of record CAYQNY010000049.1, on the reverse strand, counting down.
CAGTTACCTATTATCTGCCGTACTTTTTCCAAAATTCTCCCCACACCTCATCGTCCGTCGGCTTGAGCGGTTCAAACGGTTCGGAGACCCAGGTCATATTGATGAAGTGCTTCCAGTGGATATTCTCCGTAGTGCTGTTGCCCGCCCACGTCCCACAGCCGAGCGACGTGGTGGACGGCATGCCGTTGAAGAAATTGCCGCCATTGGCCGGGGCCATCGGCTGGCGTACCATGATGCGGCTGCTTTTCTGGGCCAGGGCCAGCTTCTCGATGTAGTCCGCGTTGAACGTATGAATCCCTGAAGAATGACCTGTGCCCGCATAGTCAGTCAGGGCCTTGACGATATCCAGCGCCTCAGCGAACGCCTCGTAGCGCCACAGGGTCAATACCGGCGACAGTTTCTCGCCGCGCCAGCGAGTATCTTTGTGCACGTCGGCGCATTCCACCACCAGCGCTCGCGTTTCCGCGGGAACGGAAATACCGGCCATCTCCGCAATGCGCGTTGCCGACACGGCCACAATCTTCGTATTGATGCCGATCTTGCCCTTCTTATTCGGCGCCCACAAAATTTTCTCAAGGGCGTCCTTTTCTTCCTCCGAACAGACGTAGGCACCCTGGGAACGGAAGGCCGGCAACATTTGATCGTAGATACCAGCTTGAATTATCGCCGAGTTCTCCGACGAGCAGGACGTGGCGTTGTCGAAGACCTTGCTGATGAATATCTTCTTCGCGGCGTCGGCGATATCCGCGTCCTCGGCCACGATGGCGACGGCATTGCCGGCGCCCACGCCGTAGGCCGGCGTGCCACTGGAATAAGCGGCCTGCACCACACCCGGGCCGCCGGTTGCCAGTACCAGGTCGACCTGACGCATCAGCTCCTGGCTTAGATCAAGCGTCGGATACGGAATGAACTGGACCAGATCTTCGGGCGCGCCGACCTTGCGCAAGCCGTCACGCATAAATCCGCAGACGACCTCGGCAGAGCGTTTGGCCTGCGGATGCGGGCCAAAGATGACCGCGTTACGTCCTTTCAGAATGGCAATGACATTACTGGCGGGTGTGGCGGTTGGATTCGTAACGGGAATGAGCGCGCCAATAACACCGACCGGTTTTGCGTATTTCTTGATCTTCAGCACAGGATCTTCTTCGACCAGACCCACGGTCTTGCCCTTCAATGACTCGATCAGCGACCCCAGTACTTTGACTTTGTGCTTGGTGATCTTGTCCGCGACGTTGCCCATGCCGGTCTCTGCGACGGCGGTTTCCGCGCAAACCTTGATGTTACCGTCCGCGTAGATCTCCCATGCCACCGCCCGGCAAACATCATCGATCTGTTCCTGTGAATAGCATGCCACTTGCTCCTGGGCCGCGCATGCTTTCGCCATCAGGTCGGCTATAATCTTTTCGTTTTTACACATTGTGTTTTCTTTCATTGTTTTTCCCGCCAGAGGCGGATCTGTCCTCGGACCCGTCCTTGGACCCGGAAGGTCCTCCGGACCTGAGGGGAGGGTCCTATGGACCCGAGGGCCTATGGCATGACATCGCGGTTCCACATGGATAAGTCACTAAACCCCTACAGTCTGTCGTTGCGGCCGGCGCAGTAGTATGATGCCGGCCGCACTCCCGCAAATCAGGCTCATGCCGGCCACCTTAGTCGGCGGCAGGCCTTCATTCAGCCAGGCCCATCCTGCCAGCCCGGCCACGACGGGCGCAACCAGACAGGCCAGACGCACCACCCAGACCGGAATGGTCTGTAGGGCGGTGTTGTAACCGACAAAAAAGACAGTAGCCAGAATCCCGAGCAACAACAGGTCCAAGCGCATGAAATTCGCCGCCATGGCCGTAACGCCATGCTGGCCGACGATCAGAGCCGCTGCCAGAAATGCAACACCGTTAAGCGTGGCATTGATCAGTCCGATGAGCAGTGGACTGGCATCGTGCCCGGCCTGTTTGATGATGTAAGCGTTCAGCGCGACGAGAAATGCGCTCATCAGAATCAGTGTGTCTCCCGTAAAGTTCGTCTCCAGTGAACGCATAAAGAAACCTGTCAGCAAGCCCACCCCCGCCAACATCACCGGCGCGAAGAACCATACCGTTCGGTCAATTCGTTCATGAAAAATGAACGCGGACAAAACGAGCGAGAAAAGGACATCGGCTCTGGCGAGAGCCGCCACGTTGACAATGGAAGTCAATGTAATCGCCAGTAAAGCGCAGGTATCGATCGTAACGCCGATTCCGCCAATAAGGACCATAAGCCCGTATGTTTTCAGCGACGGGCGGAGAAATGCACGCCCACCACCATGCAGAAGCAGATAGGCCAATAGCAGGAGCGCAGCCAGCAGGAACATGACCGCACCCGTTGTTAGAACTCCAGCATCATCCGTGGCTTTCTTCATAATGGGGTACTCCAAACCCCAGGCCAGCACAGCGGCGAATAGAGCTGCATACGCTTTCATTTCGGATTTCCCAATAATTTGCGTATAGTTCCGCCAAATATCCGCCGGCGTGTTGCCTGGCCGATTCCCAGCCGTGCATATTCGGCGAGATCCTCATCCAGAATCTGTTTGATTTTACTGTAATGCACGTCCGTGCCGAAAATGACCTTGTCGAACGCGCCCGGCCACCAGAGCCAGTGATCGAGACCGGTTGCCTTGGCCCGCTCGCGCCATCCGCCCGGTTCACCCGTCACGTCCACGTACAGGTTCGGCCGCATCCGTGCCAGCTCGGCGGCGTCCATGTTCCAACTCACACCCAGGTGAGCGACAATGACGGATAACTCGGGAAACTCGCGGGTGATAGGTTCCACCCGCATCGGGTGCATGTGCCAAGATGAGATGCCTTCACCGCGCCCTTTCACGAAAGGGGCTACAATGCCGGTGTGAAAGAGAACCGGCATCTTGTGCTCAAGCGCCCGTTCCCAGAGCGGAAAACAAGCGGGGTCGTCATACGGCACGCGCGGAAGCGTCACTTTAATCATTCGGAAGCCTTTATCCCGCGCCTGGTCAATCTCTTCCGGACCATTCATACCAGGGCGGATGTAGTACGCTCCGATGATTCGATCGGGATGTTCTCGCAACGCCTGCCGTATCGCACTATTGTCCGCCATGCCGAAAAGCGGGCCCAACCCGCTCAGGCAGATCTTTTCGATACCGCCGGCATCCATGGTCTTCAACAGTCCGGCCAGATAGCCGGCCGCGTCCATCAAGTGCGCATGTGCATCAATAATTCCCATCAGGCCTTCCCTTCAGCGCCAAGAGCAACGATGAGTTTCTGCATGTCTTGCTTGAGCCGGTTCTTGACCTCGCGCATGATCCGCCAGGGATGCCAGAGATGCTCCATTTCGTCGGTCAGTTCGTTGAAGTAGCGGATGTAGTTGTAGCGGAATGGTTCACCGAAGTTGATCTTTGCCATGCCGCCCTTGGCCAGACGCGTCAGATCGTTCGCAGCAATCCCGCTGGTCCCGTGCTGAACGAGCGGGACGGATACGGTTTTCTTCAGTTCCGCCAGCAATCCAAAATCGATAGCGGTCTGGGTCTGATATACGCCGTGCGTTGTCCCCACGGAAACAGCCAGCATGTCAACCTCAATTTCCTTAACAAAACGAATTGCTTCATCAACACTGGTCTTGGCCGGCGGGATAGTCGGGGTCGCGGGCACGGGAACTCGACCGATCTGCTTGGCCTGCTTTGGTTCGTTGCCTTTGACGTAACCGATTTCGGCTTCGACGGAAACGCCCAGTTCCCTGGCGGCGCGCAGGACTGTCCGTGTCTGGCGGATATTTTCTTCTATTGGTTCATGCGAAGCGTCAATCATCACGGACGTCAAGCCGGCCTGCATGGCTTGAACAACCGATTCAAAGCTATGGCCGTGATCAAGCTGGAGCGCCACCGGAATGGTTACGTTTAATTGCTTGCATAGAAACCGGGACTGACTGACAAAATACTCAAGCCCGCGGTATTCGGTATTCGGTTCATAAACCTGAAGTATCACGGGCGATTGAAGCTCCTGCGCCGCTTCCAGCGCGGCGCGCGTAATGTCATACGTTCCGCCATTCGTGTTCAGCGCCGGTATGGCATAACCACTTGCCTGCGCGTTAAGGACCAACTGCTTTGGATTTACGAACTGCATGGTGTTTACCCTTCTTCCCCGGTTGCCTGGGCCGTGTTCAACAGCGTTGGCTGTGCCGCCAGCTCGGTCATGGTGACCGTCAGATGCGGGTGATCCTGCAGCAACGAGCCGGGAAAACAACTCGTCATCGGCCCAAGCAGCGCCCGGCGCCATAGTCCGGCGTGCCAGCTGCGCATAAACGTGTAGTGAAATCGTTTGCTTTTCAGCATCTCGTACATGCCCACGGTAATGGCACGCCGCGGCAGAATCTCGAGATTCCCGTTCGTGCCCCCGATGCCCATTTGGGCGGTAGACATGTCACTGATCGTGAGCTTCCGTGTCTTGCAGTTCTTGTAGTTCTCCACCCCCGTCGGCTCACCCAGCATCTCGGGCGGATCGTTGAATGCCACGTGCCCGGTGATGCCGATGCCGGCCCAGCAGATGTCCGCCCCGTCGATTGAATCGATAAGTTCCGTTGTCTGCTCAGGATGATCGGGATCAGGGAAGACGATATTTTCCGGCAACGGCCGCTTGTCCCCGGGAAGGTGCGCAAAGAACGTTTCATCCATGAACTTCCGAAAGCTGAGAGGATGCGTCCGGGGAATAGGCTGGTCATTATCGTCCAGGTACTCATCCATATTGACAGTCCGAAGGTTACGGCATGTCAGCCCTCGTTTGATGACCTCGTCGGCAAAGAACTTGTAGTTCAACGGCCCAACCGGGCAGATGATTGTCAGTAGTTCTTGCCGGCCCTGCTTCTCGGCCAGTAGATCCGCAAATTCGCTCGCGACCCGCGCACACAACGCATTGTGATCGGAAACCACGACGATTTTTGCCCGCAGTTCCTCCGGTAGTTGGGCAACCGTCATTTCGTAGATACTCATAATCCTCTGCTCCTTTCCGTTACTGCATATGATTTCTGCAAAATGCAGCCATCAATATTAGTATTGAACAACCACCTTTTCCCCAGTCCGTTCACTTTTTTCAATAGCGAAGGCGGCCAGGTGAGACTTTAACGCGTCGGCGGGCGAGAAGACCGGCGGTTCGCCGTTTCGTATGCTTTGAATGAACCGCCGATCAAGCTGGGCAGTATTATGCACCAGGTCATGGAGAGATTGTTTGTTGTAGTCCTCAACCCTTTTAAGCGCAATTTCAACTCGTTGCTTGTTAGTAGACGATATTTTTTTCTCCAGTACGGATATCTGTTTATTTAACATTCTTACCCACAAAGAACCTTTGGTTCCTGTTATGGAGTACTCAAACTGATGCCCGTAAACGGGGTCCATGTACTCGCCCTCCATTTGGCCGTATGATTTGTCGGCAGCTGGCCTGGAATCCAGGAAGCAATCGGCGGAACGCGCATGTGAATCAATAATACTGGCCAGTACTCCATCCTGGAAACCAAGCTGACAGAAGCCCGTATCCGGATATTCATAGTCGGTCCGGAAGTTTGATCCTGGACTTGAGGCAAACGCCCATTCCACATCCTTGCCGCTCCAGTGCCGCATCAAGTCAATGTAATGACAGGTTTCGATGATTGTTATACTGTTGCCGCCGGACTCCCGCCGGCGATACCAGTCATTCTTCCAACCGCTGCGGTAGTGAATAAACGACATTGACAGCAGTGCGCCAATCTCACCGGATTCAATAATCTCCTTGATCCGCTGGTAGAGTTTGGATTCGCGACATTCAAAACCAACCTGCAGAATGAGCTTCTTCTGCTCGGCCAGACTTACTATTTCCCGGCAATGCTCTTCCTTGAGAGCCATCGGCTTTTCCAGCAGCACATGACAGTTGTTCTCCAGCGCCGCCATCACCTGCTCATAGTGGCAATTATGAGGAGTTGACACGCATACGGCGTCCACGGTTTCCTGGCTGAACATCTCCCGGTAGTCTTGATAAAGGTGAGTATCGGGAAACTGTTCTCGCAATTGATTCTGTTTTTGCGGACCAGGCTCCACTATGGCCGCGATCATCACATTGTTCATGCCGGCAAAAGAACCGGCGTGACCCTGCCCGTTGTTGCCGCCTCCGATAACCGCTATCTTTACTGCTTGGTTCATATTGGCCTCCGTTTGGTCTTCCATGTTTGGCTCCTTAAAATTCCACTTAACACTGGTCTGAAAATATTGACCGACCCACCCCCGCCCCTCCCGGGAGGGGATCAGGTTGAGTTCCCCTCCATAGGAGGGGTGGCGTAGCCGGGGTGGGTCTAATTTTCATGGTTTCAGTGTGTCCGGCAATTAAATAAGTTTTCAGACCAGTCAAACATGGCTGGCCTTGCCGGACATGTTTGACTACTTCTACAAAATGTATTTTGCAGCAGTTCAAGCCGTTGCCGGTCTTTGGGCTGTATCCACGGTTGTAAACACCCGGTAATCCATCCCGCGAATGTGCGTGACAGGGTAATCGTCACCTGCTTTACCGAACAGGGCCAACCGCAGGACCGTGTTGGCCCACTGAATGCCGGGGATATCGTTGCGGCAGAAGAGACCCATCCTGCGGGCCGACAGGATCTGCTTCAGACCAAGAGTGAACGCCTGCCGTGGAAAGTTCTCCAGGTCCCCGCCCATTCCCGCCCGAATCACGTTCAGGGTTACGGTGAAGTCGTTGAGCGCAACACGTCTCGGATTGGTCTTCTTTACCTTGGATGCGGGCTCGTTGAAGGCCAGGTGTCCGTGAATGCCCACGCCCGCATAACAGGTGTCAATGCCGCCTTCTGCCGCGATCATGCGGCCGAGACGCCGGATGTTCGTGTGAGCGGGGAATACCACCCGGGACGGGACCAGGCCGCATCCGGGATCCAGCCGGGAGAAAAATAGCCGGGCCATAATACCGCGAAAACTCAACGGGTGCTCCGGCAAAAGGGCTTGTCCGTTCTCGTCGCAGTATTCATCCATGAAGAAGAACCAGCAGTTAGCCAGGTCCATTTTCTCCCGGTTGATGATATCCGCCAGGAGCGGATATTGTCCCGTAGGCCCGACAGGCAGGATCATCCGCACCGGCTCCTGGCGCGCCTGGCGCATCCGGATCTCCGCGGCAATCTCTTCCGCAAACCGAAGATGCAGTTCATCGTTGTCCCGGCAGATCACCAGTCGTCCCTTTGCGCGCCGGAGCATTGCGTCCGGCGTCAATCTTAACAGGTGGCGGACTTCTTCATTTCGTTTAATGATTCTCATCGGATAAGCCTTGCTGCAGTTCGCCGAGGATTCCGGCGCGCAGGGAACAGATGCCTGATCAGATACGGCTCAAGGAATTTATCCCTGGCCCTCAAGGCCGCGCCAATACTGACCTTCCACTCGTTCGGGTCGCCGCTGACGACCTCCGGGGCCGGCAATCCGAGCGTCTCGAGTTCCTTGTTCCACACGTCGCGAAGCACGGGAATGACGTCATCCTCAAAATCATTGTAAATCCCATTCAGGATCACGAGCGGTGAATGGAACACCTTCAGCAGGCCGGCCAGGGCAATCCCCAGGTAACGGCTGCGTTGCCGGATTTCCTTCCGCCACCTTGGTCCGTAGCGTTTTCCCGGTGGCGGCCAGGTGCGTCCCGACGCAAAAACATCCAGGCATCCCTTGTTTCCGCAAATGCATAGCGGTCCCTTGAGATCAATGCGCATATGTCCAATCTCGCCGGCAATCGCGTCTTCTTCCATGAGAAAGGCGCCCCGGGAAAACACAGCGGCGCCGATCCCAAACCGAATGAGCACCGAGATAAAACTCCTGGCCCCGTTTCCCCGGCCCAGACGCCGTTCATATTCCGAGACGCAGATCGTGTTGTTGGCCGGTGTGAACGGAAGCCCGACGCCTGGCAATGCCTGGCTGATCTCCAGGTCCACCAGGCGCCCGGGGGGAAGATGGGCGCGAACATGGTAATATGATCGGTCGTCAACTCTGTGCCCGACCCCGGGGAATCCCAGGCCAACGCCGATGATTTTCTCCTTATCCACACCGGACGTCGCGATGATTCGTTCAATCAGTTGGCGCCATGTTCGCAGAAGTGTGCCGGGTCTCCAGCGGGCGTCGAAACCGCACTTGGCGCTCGCGACGACCCGATTAGAGCAATCTATCAAACACGCGCGAATTGCCGTGCCCTCCAGGTCAGTGCCGATCGTATAGACCAGATCGGGCCGGACCGAGAGGGCCGTTGCTTTCGGGCCGCGGCGGACATCCCGGGACTTGGCGCCTTCCGCCACCCAGCCCGCCGCGATAAGCCGTTCCACTGCCCGTCCTGCTGACGCCTTGCTTGTCTTCAGCCGGCCGGCGAGCTCACTGCGCGAGCATCCGCCGGTATTCACGATTTCCGCGATAATCCCGGCCCGGGCTGTTGCTGTGTTTATCATGGCTAGCCTCCCTGAATTTCTTGATAAATAATTTACTTTGAAACTGAAATCATGTCAAGAGGAAATATTTTCATTTGAAACTATATTTTCGTATAGAAATTTCCCACCAGCTTATCCGGCGTAGCTTCAGCGAAGACGGAAGGCGGATCCGCCTATGGCTGACAAAGATGCCATGAGCAGCATGTATTTGTAGGAGCCGAACCCCGGTTCGGCGATACGCAGACCGGAATCGCCGCATAGGGATGCGGCTCCTACATGACAGATCAGATAAAGTTGCCTTGAAGTATGCACTGCGCTTTCCGCCCTTGGCGGATCCGCTATGGTGGAAACTTCAGGGCCTAATTAAAGGTATAGGAATTTTCCGCCAGAGGCGGATCCGCCTTCGGCGGACAATCATGTGCAGTTCTGGCGAACTGCCGCTACACCATTCGTTCTCATGGCATGGGTTGTGTAG
>CAYQNY010000048.1:0-19174 GCA_964418925.1 uncultured Verrucomicrobiota bacterium | reverse complement strand
CAGGGCCAGGCTTACATCGCAGAGGGTATTGATACGCCGGGGAATACCGCCCGAATTCCGAAAAATGAGATTGACGGCATCGTCCTGAAACAACGGATCTTTTCTTCCGACTACCGCGAGCCGGGCTTGAATATACTTGGCAGTATCAGCGCTGTCAAAATGATTCAATGCGCACGTAATGGGGATGCGTTGAGCCAACTGTTTCAGCCCGGCTACACGCTCTGCGAGTTCCTGGTGCCCCAGGAAGAGCAAGGTCAGAAGAAAGGCGTCATCGCTTTGAAAATTCAACAGCAGGCGCAGCATTTCCAACACCGCCTGGTTGTCGAGCATATGCGCCTCATCAATGATCAGGACGGTGTGTTTGCCGTCCCGGCGATTTTCCGTCAATGCCTTTTCAATGATCTCCAGCAGTGCATCGCCTACCAGATTCGAACGCTCCGCCGAAAGCGCAGCTTCGGTCATCTCGCGGGCAATACTGCGCAGCAGATCCAGCGGCGACATGTCCGGCTGAACCATGCACAATTTTGAAACATTGGATTTTCCAATCTGCTGAAGCAGAACACGGGACAACAGTGTTTTGCCGCACCCGTAGGCACCGGTCAATAGTGCGGCGCCCATGTTTTCCGAAACGGCATAGGTCAGCTTCATCAGCGCTTCATCGTGCTGGACCGAATGATAAAAGAACTTCGGATCCGGCGTGTTATGAAAGGGGCGATGCTTTAATTTCCAATATTCTTCGTACATGGCATCCTCGGGCGCTGAAGACAGGAGGGCGAAAGTCACAGGTCAAAAGTCAAATGTCAAAGACTTTCGACCTTCTCCTCTCCCCTTCGACCTGTGACTTGCGACCTTTGACTATCCTTTCCCTTTCCCCGCCAGCCAGCTTGTCATCTGCTGGCGGTAATCGTCAAGATCCAAACTTATATTTTCCACCGGCGCCGTTTCTTTTTCGATCTTGACTTCAGGGGGCGCCGTCGGCGGAGCCGCCGGCAAAGGCATTTCAGCAATGTTTTCCAGGACGCTGATGCGCAGCACTTCCTCGATGGTCGTAATGCCCTGCCCGGCCTTGTCAAGACCGTCCTCCATCATGCTGGTCATGCCGTCCTTGCGCGCCTGCGCCTGCAGGGCATCGGTCGGCACACCGGCGGCAATCAAGTCGGCCAGTTCCGACGTCATGGTCATTAACTCAAAAACGGCAATACGTCCCCAGTATCCGGTATCACGGCACTTGGAACAGCCTTTTCCATGCCACAACTGATCCGGCAGGGTAATTCCCGCGGCCAACAGCCGTTGACGCAAACCACCGGCCGCCACATAAGGCGCCTTGCATTCCTCGCAGATACAGCGCACCAGGCGCTGGGCAATCACTCCCACCATCGCGGACGACAATAAAAACGCTTCGATATTCATATTGATGAGCCGGGTGACCACGCCGGGCGCGTCATTGGTATGGATGGTGGAAAACACCAGATGTCCCGTCAGGGCCGCCCGGACTGATAATTGCGCGGTTTCCTGATCACGGATTTCTCCCACCATAATGACATCGGGGTCCTGGCGCAGGATACTCCGGAGCGCGGACGCGAAAGTCAGACCCGCTGTTTCATTGACCTGGATCTGGGTCACCAGGTCAAGACGGCGTTCGACCGGGTCCTCGATAGTGATAATATTACGTTCCGGCGAGCGGGCCCTGGAAAGCATCGCGTACAGCGTTGTTGATTTACCGCTTCCGGTCGGTCCGGTGACAACAACTATCCCATGCGGACGGCGGATGAGCCGCTCGACCTGGGGCAAAAGCGCATCGGGTATGCCCATGCTTTCCATGGGGATCGCCATAGCCCGTGTGTCCAACAAACGAATGGCCATGTTTTCACCGTTGGTGGTGGGCATACTGGATACACGCGCCTCCACCGTGCGATTGTCAATCGTGACCTGGAAATGACCGTCCTGGGGAACGCGGCTTTCCGCAATATTCATACTGCTGATGACCTTGATACGGGAAATAATGAAGGGATGAAGATATTGCGGCGGCGGCGGAATATCATAGAGCACGCCGTCAATGCGAAAGCGCACCTTCAACTGCCCCTCGCCGGGATCAATATGAATATCACTGGCCCGGTCACGAACCGCCTGCGCTATGATCATGTCCACCAGGCGACTGACCGGCGATTTACTGCTTTGCAGAACGCTTTCCTGCGATTTAACAGTCATCGTACCCGGCACGGAATCCTCGCCCATTTGATCCAGTAATTCCTTGAACTCCTCGTGCCCGGAATACAACCGGTTAATCATCTCGTGAATATCTTTGCGAGCGGCCAGACACGGTTCGATGGTGAATTTTCCCAACGCGGTTGTCAGATGATCGATCACCGTGATATCGCTGGGATCGGCCAACGCCACGGTGAGGGAGTCCCCGATGGAAAACAAGGGAAACACTTCCAATTCCCGCGCCATCTTTTCGTCAATCAGGGAAACCACGGCCGGGTTGTAAATATAGGTTTCGAGATCAACAAAGGGTACACTGAAAATATCGGCTAGCTCCTCGTACGCCGCTCGTTTGGACAAAAAATCCAGATTGACGACTACTTCAACCAGCAGTTCGCGGGTTTCCTTGCAGACCGCCATGGCCGTTTTAAGGGTTTCCTCGGTCAACAGGCCCTTGGCCAAGAGACGTTTGGCCAGTTCTTCGTTGGTTTGCGCCAACATCTGCCGGCCTATGTCCTGATTCATGACTGTCCTCCAACACGGGTTATGCCCGCAACCCAGGCGAACCGCAGATTGACGAATACTGAATTTTGAATATCGAAGTCAACCTTGTCCCGCGCCAAAGGCATTTGCGGATCATTCTGTCCCCTTGAATATTGGATATTTCCGCCGCGGCGGATTGGATATTGGACATTCACCTCACCTCGGCCAGAAGCTTGGCGATGATATCCAGCATTTCCTGCGGCTTATAGGGCTTGGTGACATAGGCATCGCTTCCAACGGTCAATCCTGTTTCCCGATCATTCTGCTGAGACCGCGCCGTAAGCATGACGATGGGAATATTACGATACTTCTCATCGAATTTCAGCAGGCGGGCCACCTTGTACCCGTCCATCTTCGGCAGCATGATGTCGAGAACGATCAGATGCGGGCTCTGGTTCCGGGCCATATCCAATCCAGTGACGCCATCCTCAGCTTCGATGACCTCATAGCCATTGGCTTCCAGGCGTATGCGCAGCGCCATTCGAAATTCCGGCTCGTCTTCAACCAATAAAATTTTTTTAGCGGACGACATGATTTCTTTCTCCTATGTGTTCAAGCCAACCGAGGTCAGCCGTCTTTTTCCTCGACAGGCTCCAAATAGGTTTTGGGCTCAGCGCCAAGCATTATTCGCACCTTACTCAACAGATCATCGGATGAAAACGGCTTGGCCAGTATATCATCCGCTCCCTGCCTGACAATTTCCGTCAGCAACGGAACATCTCCTGATATAACAAGCACCTTGCAGTGATTCTGTCCTGTTCGTTGTTTTAAGGAAAGCAATATCTGTTCGCCCTCCACTCCCGTCAGGTGAATATCAAGAATAATCAGATTCGGCTGGAATTCTCCGGCGATAATCAGTGCATCAAGCCCGTTCAACGTTGACTTGACCTCCAACTTCAAATCGGAATTCTGAAGTACTTTTTCTATCATCCGAACGACGGATGCCTCATCATCAATAACGAGAATCCGAAAGTACGGTTCCTTATCATACGTCGGAATGGTGAATAAAAAGCAACTGCCTTTGCCTGGAGTGCTTTCGACCGAGATACACCCGCCATTGAGTTCCACCAGGCTTTTGGCAATTTTCAATCCAAGCCCGGTCCCTTTTGCTCCCGGACCATCCTGACGATCCACCTGAACAAACGCTTCGAAAATTTTCTCCTTGGCCTCCGCGGGAATTCCCGGTCCATTATCTTTGATATCAATGCGCAGGAAACGGCCTTCCTCGCTGGCACGCATACAAATGGCGCCGCCTTCCGGCGTGAATTTATGGGCATTCCCCAGCAGATTCGTCAGGATATGTTGAACACTCGACACGTCGCAATGCGCTGACGGCAGTTCGTCGGGAATTTCCAGCGTCAGCGACTGGTTCCGGGACTGGCAGACCGAAATAAAGTCATTGCGGAATTGCATCAGCAAAGCCGCCAAGTCCACCCTGGTCCGATGCAGTTCCGCTTTCCCAGCTTCAATTCTCGCCAAGTCCAGAATCCGGTTAATCAGATCGGTCAACCGGTCGCAATTGCGAAGCGCGGATTCCAGGCAATTCCGCTGTTTCTCATTCAGCGGACCGACGATTTCATCCCGGACCAGCGAAACGAATTCCCGGATAATGGCCAGCGGTGTCCGGATTTCATGCGAAACTTCGGACACAAACTGGGATTTTGTTTCGCTCAAATCGCGCAGGCGTTTCAAGGCCTCCTGACTGACCTGTTTTACACTGTGGCGTTCAAGGGCATAGCGCACGGCATGGATCAGCGAGCCGGCAGCCATCTGTCCCTTGATCAGGTAATCCTGGGCACCCTCCCGAACCAACCGAAGGGCCAGGGTTTCATCCTCCAGGCAGGTCAGCACAATGACCGGCACTTCGGGAAACCGCCCGTGCATTTTAACAAATGTATCCAGACCACGACTATCCGGCAGGACAAGGTCCAGCATGACCAGATTAATGTTTCCTTCGTCCAGCCGCGCGAGCGCCGCATCGAGCCGGCTGACAGACGATATATTGAGACGGATATCTTTGGCAGGCAGCAATTGTTCAGTGATCAAAACCACTTCGTCAGAATTGTCCTCGACGAGCAGAAGATTGATTGGAGAGGTATTCATGCCTTGACTGCTCCTGATTCCATGACAGGATTAGGATTTACTGCCACGGAATCAGAAACTACCTTTATTTTGCACAGAATGTCAAGGTGAAACACGGATATACCGTAATGGGCGATGGAGAGAAATAAGAAGGGATTTCGTTCCCGTAGAGCCTGTGCTTGCACAGTCCACCCCGATCAGATTTGGAGTGCGGCAGTCTGCGCTGCCGCTTTAGCCGGCGAAGCATGCTGCGCCGGAAACAAAGCGCAAGTTTACCACGCCTGCGGCGTGGTCTAACTTGCGCACTCCAAATGTAAAAGGAGCCCATATTTTTGACAGGATAACAGGCTATAACTCAACACGATATTCTCCTTTGCGATCTTGGCGCGTTTCTGTTAATTATTTTGCGCAGTTCACGCCTGGTTGTAAACACTTGACTGCAGACGGTTAAATAGATATGATGAATAATACTGTTGATATTGTTGATAACGGTAATGCCTATCTTTCCCGAAAGGAGAGAAAATTCATGCAAAGCAACGGCAGGTTCTACGGATTAATAATCGCCGTGGTTTGTGTCGCGCTGACGACACCAGCTCAGGCGCGGACCAAGCTGGTGGCTCTTCCGGAACGGGGGACCACCGTCATTCGCCTGGATAATCCGCAAGCCACCCTGGTGGAAGAAGAACGCGTCCTGACGCTTCAACAAGGTGTCAACAAAATCGATTTTTCGTGGAAAGGAGTGTGCATTGATCCGGATTCCATCCGGATGGTTCCCGTCTCGCACCCCGATAAAATCGTCCTGCTCAACGTCAGCTATCCTCCGGGCGAAGCAGCCCTGGTCTGGGAAGTCAGCAGTCCGGAAGCGTGGGGGGAAACCGTGCGCATCAGTTATCTATTATCCAATATTGATCGCCTGATCACCTATAAAGCCGTGGCCGACAAGGACGAAACCCAAATGGACCTGCGGGGCTTCATCATCCTGAGAAATTTCTCGGGCGAAGATTTCGATCGTGCCAGCGTGGTGATGCAAGCAGGCCTCCCCGTGGAAGAAGCCATCGCCAACGAGGAAACCAAGCAGATCCAGTTCATGGATGTTCCCAATGTTCCGATCGAAAAAATCTGGACATTCGATGCCGCCATCAAGCCGTGGGACCCGGCCGTCCTCGACCTCAACGTGGGCATTCCGGTCACGTATCGCATTCTTAACAACATTAAAAGCGGCTTGGGTAAAACCGCGTTGGGGAGCGGCAGAACCCGCGTGTTTCAGGATGATGGCCGTCAAAGCACCATCTTCCTGGGCGAAGACACGCCGGCGCTCGTGCCAATTGGCGAGAAGATGGAAATTAACATCGGTGACAGCCGCGATATCGTCATTACCCAGCGTCAGATGAAAAATCGCCCGATCAACATCCGCAGAAACAACAGCGAAGCCATTGTCCTTTACGACACCGACGAAGTTATTACCGCCAAGGTCGAAAATTTCAAGGACAAGCCGGCGCGGCTGACTTTGATCGAGCATATTCGCGGACAATGGGATATGCAGGAATGCAATCTGAAATACGAGCGGAAGGACGCCGAAACCCTGGAATTCCAGATCGAGCTTCCCCCCCAGGGCAAGCAGGAGCTGAACATGCACTTTCAGCGGCGCAATATTCGTCCGGGCATGGAACAGGTGTCGGTGGTAAGGTGAAGCATATGCTTAAAATGATTGAGCGATTTTCTTTATTTTTTTATCTTCGCGGCTTGTCATGCAGAGCGAAGCGAAGCATCTCGGATTTGGGTAACACGCCCTCACCTTTCAACATTGAACTTCCAAATAAGAGAAAGCGACATCCCATGATCAACATAATGCTGCTATGTTTTTTCTTGATCATTCCCTTATCGGTCTGCGCCAAAATCGACCTGGTGACTTTGCCGGAACGGGATACGGTTCAATTGACGATTTATAATTCCGCCGACCTGACCCTTGTTCGCGACAGCCGCCAACTGACGCTGAGAAAAGGCGTCAACCGACTGCAATTTTCATGGGCCAACACGCTGATTGACCCAACCAGCCTGGAACTGATGCCCATGAAACAGGCCGATAAGATTCATATCACCGACCTCGCCTACCCACCGCGCGTCAAGAATCTCGGGGTCTGGACGATTCAAAGCGAAATGAGCGGGAAAGTGCCGGTGGAAATCACCTATCTGACCAGCGGTCTCTCCTGGCGGGCATTCTATCTCGGCATTCTGGACAAGGCCGAAACAACGATGCGCCTGGAAGCCTATGTCCGCGTGACCAATCGGAGCGGCGAGGATTATGAAAACGCGCAAACGCGGCTGATTGTCGGCACGATCCACCTGCTTGATAGAATTGCCGCCTTGGCCCGTCGGCAGTACCCGTATGGACGGCCAGGCAAATGGGTAGGCGACCGAAACGAGCCGGTCAGTGACGCCTTAAAAATGGAGGAAGAAGGCAAACACATGAAACGGATGGTCATGAACGCCGGGGCCGTTGTCCCTTCAAAACCCAAGGCAATCACGAAGGAAGGCTTGAGCGAATATTTTCTTTACACGATTGAAGGCACCGAAACCATTCCAACGGGCTGGTCCAAGCGCCTGCCCAGCTTGGTCAAGGACAACGTGCCGGTGGTGAATCTATACAAATACGAGCAAGAGCGGTTCGGTAAATCAGTTGTTCGGTTCCTGAGCTTCAAGAACAACAAGCAGCATCACCTGGGCGAAACGCCTATTCCCGGCGGCACCCTGCGGGCCTTCCGCCAGACCGGCGGCAAGGCCGGCGGCGCCTTGACCTACGAAGGTCAATCCGCGTTCAAGTATATTCCCGTGAATGAGGACGTGGAACTAAACCTGGGTGTTGTCGCCAATATCATCGTGGAACCCAAGGTCATGAATTTCAAGACCGACAATTTCCGGTTTGACAAAAACAGAAACATTTCCGGATGGGATGAAATCCGGGCAGTCAAAATAGAAATCAAGAACACCCGGTCTTTACCGGTGAAGATCGAAGTCACGCGGAATATTCCGGTCACGGCCTGGGAGATAAAACGCATTGGTGATTGCGGCGATTATGAAAAAGTTGATTTGGACACGATCAAGTTCACCCTGACCCTGGACGCCCAGTCGAAAAAGGAATTTCGTTACGAGCTCACCACACGTCATGGCACGCGGGCGGAATGAGTATAATATAGCCATGAATCAGGCACGGCCGGCAGACCAAAAAATAATACCAAGGAGATCTAATCATGCACCAATACATTTTGATTGCCGTTGCGTTACTGATGATTGCCCGCATACCCGTATGGGCCGGCAACAGCGGCCAGACCACGATTCGCGCCGCGGTGGGTACTTCACCCCGCGCGGAAGATAACCGGAAAGTCATGATCCAGACCGCCGTGGTTCCCGTAAAATCCGACGACGGCACAAAACCGATCGCCCCCCCACCCGCCTTGCGCGCCGCCGACTGGATCGCGGCCTGGCAGGCCGCCAGGGAAGCCTGCCCACAAGCCTCGGGCATGACAATCTACTACAACGATCGCTCGGGCCCTACCCTCGAGTCCATCAAGGTATTTGAATGCGTGGATATGAAAGCCCGCGGGGAACTGCTGGTCATCACCATCAAGCAACCAGGGCAAAAAGAAGAGTCCGTGGCGATTGTCCGCGCCAGCGACGTGGTCCGGATCGATGTCCGCAAGCCCAGGCCCGCCACGCCCTGAGCCTGCCGTCAGCGCCGGTTTGAAAAGGGATGTCAAAAAAATATGGGTTTTCGCGAAGAAAAATTTAAATGAATGCAGAACACCAGGGCGCAGTAAACAGCGCCCCTACAAGATTTTGGATTCGGACCTCCCGCCTTAGCCAAGGCGCTTCGGCGTGGCAGGCTGATCTCTGCGACTCTGATTCACTGTCTTACAACCCCACCTTCCAGTCCAATCCCAGGGGCGGCTCATCCGGATAATTTTCCGCCGACCACCTGGCGGCCATATCCTGCAACTGCTCCCGCAGGCGCAGGGTCATCATGTGCCGGATCGCGGGACTCTTGATGATCACGGCCAGGCTCAGTTCCGGTAATGATCGTTTCCTGAACAGGAAAAAGCCGCTGTATTCGGTGCGGGCCTGAGCATAGCGGGTTTTAAAGGCGGCTTCCAGACGCGGCCGGAATTCGGCCATGATCCGCTTTACAGAAGAATCAATCTCGGCAGGCTTAAAACTGACCGCAGCCAGTTGGGACGTCGCAGCGGAATAAAGGGTTGCCTGACATTGCGGGGTATCTGTCTTGTCGAGTACCAGGAACAAATCCACGTGATCGCCGGGTTGCCGCCGCTTTGCTGGCTGCGGTTGCGAAATACCCTCTGATTGCCTCTGCGACGGCAAAGGTTTTTGCTCCGGCAACACATCCGGCGTCGGCGCCTTACTATCCTGATGTGCCGGGGTTTGATGCCTGGTTCGCCGGGCAATGGCCGATTCTTTTTTGGCGGTGTTATAGAACTGACGCACCGCCTTGTCGAGTTCATGCCGGGTACGGTCAAAGAGAGCCGGATACAGGACCGGCAACTGGTTGGTTTGCGCAGTCCACTGCCCCATCAGGGCCTGGGTCCATTCCGCGCTGATGTCGCGTCGGGAGCGGCCGGACGTGACCTCGGCTTGGAGTTGATCCAGCCGGTTGGTTTCCATGGACCTGAGCAGGGCCAGTTGTTTTTCCATCGCCTGGTTACCCCGGGCAAACAGCGCGCTGGTGATCGCGACCACGTTGCTCATGGTTTCTTCCAGCAACAGCGCCTGCCGGGCGCGCGGCAAAGTGGTGCGGCCATCCAGGCCCAGCACATCCCGGGCTTGCTGATATGAATCAATCCGGTTGTCGCGGTCTTTGGTCTTTGCAATGGTTGTCTCCCGTAAAACATTGGTCAATGACAACCCGGGAAACCAGTCCCGCAGTTGATCAGCAGCTATGGATGCGCGCACATCGGGAAGCAGTTTATGAATCCGGTCTTTAATGATGGCGGCATAATCGGCGGCGATATCACCATCCGCCGTCAGCCGGCGGTCAAAATACGTCGGCAACTGCTTGACGGCAACCGCGTTGGTGCCGGCGGCTTTTTGACTGTACCGGACTGCGAGGGGCATCTTCAGCACGGCGGCCAGATGGCCGGTCAGGTTGGTTTCACTTTGGCCGGACGCATGATGGGCGGGCAGATCATTGGTAATTTGCGCGCGCATGTCCTGCGGCTTGACCAGGGCAGGCATAGCTCCCCTGACGAACGTCAGCAACCGCTGTTTTTCAAGGCGCGCCGAATCCGATATTCGACTGGCTTGCACCACGGAAAATTCCCGGTAAATCGGCAGGGCCTCCGCGGCGGCACCGATGCGCAGGGTCTGCTGCTCGGAAACCAGACGCAGATCCAACTGACGCTTGAGTTCAGCGGCAATGGCGGCGCGGGTAATGAACGCGGCACGGAGGGCGGCATCCCTGCGGTTGGTTTTCAGTACAGCGATTTGAACGCCATATTGACGCCGGATTTCATCCCGCAAGCGTATGGCTTGCGATTGAATAAATGCCTGGTTTTCATCAAAAACAGGCTGTTGCGAACCACCCGCATATCCCTCAAGCCATTTACCCATGTTGGCGAATTCCGCGGGCCCCAATTGGTCGACAGTGGAGGACTTACGCGCCAGTTCGGTTAATTGCGTATCCAGCTCCGTTTGGGATGGATAATGAACACCGCTGTCAATGGTTTGACGCTGGACAGCAACCGCACGCTTGCGAGCGTGAACAAACAAGGCCTCGACATGATTGGAGGTGAACTGTGCAATGGCACGGTCCACCCTGTTCGACCAATCCGGGCCGATTTTATTCAGCACCAGCGACGTTGAAATCGGCAAGGGTGAACGATCACCGGCAGTCGCCACGATATTGCTGAGTGACAGGTAAAATGAATGCCAGGCCGCCTGATAAACCAGGCCGGCGCATCGCTTGCGGCTGTCATCCGGCTTCTGATGTCCGGCAACATCGTTTTCCATGAATGTCGCCAGTTCGTCCGTCAACAGAACCTGATTAGTAGCCATTGTCGCGGGAAACGCCTGCCTGGCATCCATTACCTGCCTGGCGGCGGCGTTGACGGCCAACTGCCATTTGGCCTGGTCCCGGGCATCAGGCGCCACAACCGGCGACTGAGCATGACCCGTCAGGCCAATGGCCACGACTGCCGTCAGGATGGCTAATGCCAATGATCTTGTAGGACCAATCTTCATTGTTGCTACTCAAGTATTCGGTGTTCGGTGTTCAGGCTGGAATCTTTTCCGTATTCCTGGCTCACCGCAGGCAATAACGGATAGCCGCGTAAGCCCAAAGCGGCTGATAGTTTGCGCATGTGCCTGGCGAGATCGCCATCGGAAATGGCGTCATCGGGCGGCAATGCCGCCGCGATTTGACCCACGACCCGCCACTGGAGATACTCCAGGTGCAGCTTCCATTGCTGACAGCGCTGATCAATATAATTAAAGGCATACGACCGTTTTTCATCATCGATGATAAAGCGGGGGGTGCTGGCGCCCACAGAAGCCGGCGCATGGGGGGTAAAAACAGGATCAATGATTTCAAGCCCGTAAGCGACAGCGGATGACTGGCTGACCGTCAGTGCGCCGGGACGGAACTCCAGAGCGCGCCGGTACAGGGACCGCTGCAGGCCATCCATATCCGCCAGCGCGGAACCTTCCCGACATAATGTCTGAAAACGCGCGTCATCGGGCCAGTCATTCTTCGACTGGATTCGGTTAAAGTCCGGAAAGGTCACGAACTCGGATTGTTTTTCCCATTGCTCCATGACTTTGTCAATTCGGAGAATCAACTGCTGTTTCCAGGCATCCATCAGGGCGGGATTACTTTGGGCCATTATTGACTGGCCAACCATAAGCAGGCGGGTGGCGATTGCCAGAATCAGCACGAGCGGAAGGGCGACCTGAACCAGCACGTCATTCGGGCTCAGGTCGAACAACTTGACCGCCGAGCGGTTTGCCAGTTGGTCGAGCCGACGGAACTGTTGTTGTTCTTTAGCTGGGGTGAGCATGCTGATGAAGTTCCTTGTTACCCATCAGTATAAAGCAGCCTTTGTCCACAACCAAAAAACGCTGCTCGGCGGACCCGGACGTTCGTCGGCCCATCCTCGTGCCATAGGCAGATCCGCCTCAGGCGGAAAGCGCATTGCATCAAGCACGGCTGCTTTATCAGCAATCGCAGCAGCGATTGCGAGAAGGATATTGTAACTTTCATGATTGGATATTCCTTGTTGGATATTGGATATTCACTTCATCTCGACAAGACATCGCTACGAACCGGTCTTCAGGTCGGCTTTGGCGCTGAGATATAATGCCATTGCCCGATGCAGTTGATCACGGTCCAGCCGGCCGGCATCGGCGCTTGCGCGCAAGGTGGTGACGAGTGACTCCAGTTGGGCGATCGTCGCGGCATGGCGCGTCTGCAAATCAGTGCTCAATGTTTGCAGGACCTCAATGCTGGACTGCTGGCCACCCTGGAGGTTCTGAAGTTGCCCGGCCAGGTGATCGCCCGTCTGCCGCATGGCAGCTTCCAGCACATCCAGCCGCGCCAGCAGAGTGTTGGTCTTTTCATGCTCCCGCACCATCAGCAGAAGACACTGGTGTATCCGGTCAAAATGACCTTCCATGGCCTGGGAATTGCGGTCAATGGACTGCAGCGCGTTCAGAAATCCGTCGAACGTTTCCGGTTTCAACCGGTCAGTGAAGGTACGGCTGGCGGCGCTCAAGCCTTTCAGGTCCCGGGTCAACTGTCCCATGGTCTCGGACAGCGTCTGATCCGCCTCCTCCCTGGAAAGGACCGCGGCCCAGCGAAACAGCCAGGAGATAGGACGGGTGGCGAAAAACGCGCCGATAATACCGACTAAAGAACTCCAGATGGCGGTGGCCGTGCCTTCGAGCAGACGCCGGACGGCGATGGGAATAGATTCGGCCGAAGGTATGACGCCCGCCAGTGATTCCACACCGCTGGCGCTGATACCGATCAGCATGCCCCAGAGCGTGCCAACCAGCCCGAACATGACCAGAAAAAAACCAAACCGGTCGGGATAAGGAATAGTGGCCAGGTTGTGCAGGAATGCCGGATCCTTTTCATCCCGGCGAATGATGCGAATCGCCTGTACCAGGGGAAAGATAAGCAACAGTACCGGCACACAGGTAGTGACAGTGCTTAAGTCCCGTGTTGCCAGGGGAAATAACCATTTAATAACAGCGGGAGGAATGAGATGGAAAAAGAAACGCGCGGCCGGCGCCCCGGCATGAATGGCCACTTCAACGTTGATAAAAAACGCCAGCAGGGAAGGCACCAGCAAAATTCCGCAAACCCAGGCCAACACTTGCAAGCGACGTACTCGGGTCAGGTGGTCGGCAGTAATGGATTCATACTTCGGCATGCGCATAAACTACGTGAAAACGTGAAAGTGTACAATGCCTATCTTGCCAGGACTGTACGTGATCCGTTTTGCCCAATTCGCGCCGCTTGTTCCCTATACCTACACAGGTCATACCACCCTGTTCCCAAGGATAACACAGCCGTGACAACCCTGCATGTACCAACGCTTGACACCAATTGCATATTGGGATATGGTACTTCAAATTTATTGCCATGATGGCGGGGCGATTTTGGCCGAATGCATGTCGCTCTTACCCAGGAAGGGAGTGTGAATCCAACCGTGGTTGAAATAAAGCTCAAACGAAATGAAAACGTTGATAAAGCCTTGCGACGGCTGAAAAAGAAGATGGATAAGGAAGGAACGATGCGGGAAATCCGGAATCATCGGTATTTTGAAAAGCCCAGCGAAAAAAAGCGCAAGAAGGCCGCGCGCAGCATCCGTTTCTGACAAGCATGTGATCCCCAATAGAAAGGAAGCTCTCCTCGAATGGGGGAGCTTTCTTTTGGCAACCAGGATACTTTATTCATGAAGGCGTTGATTACCGGGATTACCGGACAGGACGGATCTTACCTGGCTGATTTTCTGTTGAGCCGGGGTTACGAGGTCTATGGCATGGTCAGGCGTTCCAGCACGGAAACCTTCGAACGCATCGCGCATATCAAGGACCGGCTGATCCTGAAACAAGCCGACCTGCTGGACCAGCTTTCGCTCACGGTGCTGATGGAGGAGGTTCAGCCGGATGAAATCTATAACCTGGCGGCCATGTCGTTTGTACCGACATCCTGGACTCAGCCGATGCTCACGGGAGAATTCACGGCCATCGGCGTCACGCGCATGCTGGAAGCCATGCGTCAGGTATGCCCGCAAGCTAAATTTTACCAGGCGTCCAGCAGTGAGATGTTCGGTAAAGTCCGTGAAGTGCCCCAGAACGAACTCACGCCGTTTCATCCGCGCAGCCCCTATGGCGTTGCCAAGGCGTATGGCCATTACATCACAGTCAACTACCGTGAAAGCTATCATCTGTTCGCAGTAGCCGGGATTCTCTTTAACCACGAAAGCCCGCGGCGCGGCAAGGAATTCGTCACGCGCAAAATCAGTGATGGCGTTGCCCGCATCAAACAGGGTTTGGACCGGGAACTGCGCATGGGCAATCTTGACGCCAAACGGGATTGGGGATTCGCCGGCGATTATGTCAAGGCCATGTGGATGATGCTCCAGCAGGATCAGCCGGATGATTATGTTATTGCCACCGGCCAGGCGCATTCGGTCCGTGATTTTCTGGAACGGGCGTTTTCCCACGTAGGACTTGACTGGAAAAAGTTTGTCGTTAAGGATTCCCAATTCATGCGTCCGGCTGAAGTGGACAAATTGCTGGGCGACAGCTCCAAGGCGCGCCAGATTCTGGGCTGGAAACCAAAGGTTGATTTTGACAATTTGGTCACCATGATGGTGGACAATGACCTGGCGAAATATTCCGCCACTGCTCAAGCAGGCACAAAGGCACAGAGGGGCAAAGGCACAGAGAAATGAAAACGTACCGGGATTTGCTTGTTTGGCAAAAAGCGATGTCTCTGGTTACGGAAATCTATAGAGCATCCAAGTCGTTTCCTCAGATCGAAGCTTATGGCTTGACCTCCCAATTACGACGTTGTGCAGTTTCGATTCCCAGCAATATGGCAGAAGGTTACGGGAGACATTCAACGCAGGAGTATCTCCGTTTTTTGCATATTGCTGCAGGATCATTGTACGAATTGCAGACCCAGGTGGAAATTTCAAGAAATCTTGGGTACTTGGATAGGAGCGAGACGGAGCGACTGTATGCGTTGAGCAGAGAAATCGAGCGAATGCTCAGCAGTCTGATCCGCAAATTGAACGGCAAGAGGCCGGACTGAGCTTTGTCCCTTTGTACCTTTGCCACTTTGTGACTGAATGATTAAATCATGCGTGTGCTTGTCACAGGAGCCGGTGGATTTGTCGGGAAACACCTGATTCGAGAATTACTGCAACACGATCACGAACCCCTGGCATTTGACTTGACCCTTGATCACCGTCTTCCCGGATCCGTGCCCGGTTTTACCGGCGACATCCTTGATGCGGAACTGCTCCTGCGCCTGGTGGCCCATACCCGCCCCAACGCCTGTGTGCATCTGGGTGGCATTGCTTTTATCCCCGAGGGCTGGCATAATCCGGAGCGGATGTTGTCCATCAACCTTATGGGCACCATCCACATCCTGGAAGCCTTCCGCAAATCGGCGCCCGCAGCGCGTATCCTGACCATCAGTTCTGCCGAGGTGTATGGGTGCCAACCCCGTTCGCATCCGATTACCGAAGATGAAATGATGAATCCCGACAATTCCTACGCCATTTCCAAAGCGGCGGCCGACCAGTTCACACGGCTTTACACCCGACAGCACGGCATGCACACCATGACGGCGCGTCCCTTCAATCATATCGGTCCGGGACAATCTTCGCAATTTGTGGTTCCCTCCTTTGTTGAACAACTCCTGGCCATTGCCCGGAAGCAGGCCGCGCCGATACTGCAAGTCGGCAATCTGGAAAGCCGCCGTGATTTCACGGATGTTCGCGATGTGGCGCGAGCATATCGTCTGCTCATCGAGAACGGCAAAGCCGGGCAGGCGTATAACATTGCCTCCGGTCACGAAGTAGCCATTCAAACAATTCTCGACCAGTTATGCGGCCTGATCGGCGTCACACCAGTCGTGGAAACTGACCCCAAACGGTACCGGCCGACGGAACCCCGCCCACAAATTGCCATTGCGAAAATAGCGGCGGACGTGCGCTGGAAACCGGATATCCCGCTGGCGGTCACCCTGCGGGATGTCGTTGACGCACTGACATAACCAGGCCAGCGGGAAGAACTAGCCAAACATATTTTCCGCCAGAGGCGGATCCGCCTTCGGCGGATAAATTTGGCAGTGTTCAGGTTTCAGTATTCAATGTTCGGGAAACCCGTCGGCAGTCGCGTCGCGGCCAATAGCACTGAGGGTAGGCCCGTCTGTAAGAATGCGTAGCTTCAGGCAGGGATTATTCCGTCCTAAACACTGAACATATTTCCACATTAAATATGCACTCCATCCATTCAATAAAAAAGTCGTTGTCAATTCTGATTCGACTGGCGCTGGCCTTTGGAATCATTTTTTACCTTCTGCATAAAATTGACACGCGGGCGCTGGCCGCCATCTTAAAGGAAAGCCTGCACCAGGGCGGATGGCTGATTGCCGGGATAATTCTCAGTTATTGCAGCCTGCATACCGGCATGATCCGGTGGAAAATCATTCTTAATGCGCAAGGGCTGAAAATGTCCTGGAAACGCTGTTTCGGCGTGTATTTCATCGGCCAGTTTTTCAATTCATTCATGTTCGGATCCACCGGCGGCGACCTGATCCGCGCGTTTTACGCGGCGAAAGAAACCCACCATAAAAAAACCGAAGCTGTGGCCACGGTGTTCATTGATCGAACGATCGGACTGCTGGCACTGTACATGATTGCCACCGCCATGCTGATCGGACGGGCAAGGTTTTTCCTCAGCCACCAGGAAACCCATCTTCCGGCACTGATCATGATTGGCATGATCATGGCCGCCGTCCTCGGCCTGATTGTCGTGTTCAACATCAACCGTTTTAACAACTGGCCGTTCGTGAACAAAATCAAGCAATATCCGACGCTCGGACGGACAATCAAGCGCCTGTTGATTGCCATTTACCTGTACCGCCGCCGGACAGGCGTCCTGGTGTGGACCTCGATCTTATCGCTGGTGCTCCAGGCATTGACGATCATGCAATGTTATTGCATCGGCCGTTGTTTCCAGATCACCCTCGGGTTGGTGGATTATCTTACGGTGGTTCCCATCATTATCTCGATTTCGGCCATTCCCATTACCCCCGGCGGACTGGGAATTCGCGAGGGACTGGCCGTCACCATCTTCGGCGCCATGGCCGTCAGCAGTGCTCAATCCCTGCCGCTGTCACTTATGATTTACTTCATCGTGGTGGCATGGGGCTTGGTGGGCGGCCTCATTTTCATGGGGTATTCGGCCAGCTCAGGGCACACGGTCCACGAGGAAATTATCGAGCTCGAGCACGAAACGGAAAGCGAAAACGGGGAGGAAGGGATCACGAGCGCCCATGAATAAGACCGCGTCGTCCGTCCGCGCCAGGGATAACAGCCGGTCTTTCAACGCGTCGTAACTGTCAATTGCCTCGGCCGCCACGCCTGCTTGAACCAAGCGGTCCACGAGCCGGCTGGAATCAGTCGCTGTCCTGACCGTACCCCCCGCATAATATACCGGAAGTATCAGCACGCGATCATCGCGGCCGGCAAGGCCGGCCAACGCATGCGCCAGTTCCTCCAGCATTAACGCCAGCGGCGCGTGGCCGTGGGGCCGCCACACGGCAATCAGCCTTTTGAAATACGGGGCAACCGCCCTCCATGCCGCTGTGATCTTGACCGGGTTGTGAGCGTAATCATCAATGACCGTGACGCCCCTCGCCCGCCCGATCTCTTCCAGGCGACGTTGTATGCCCCGGAACGTGGCCAAGGCGCGGCTGATTTCCGGCAGGCTCACTCCAAGCCGCGCGCACATCAAAACACAGTGCAGCGCATTTTCCGCGTTATGCCGGCCCAGCAGAGGAATCTTGAACGTCACGCCCTGATAGTCAAACTCGCACCCCTGCGCTGACAAACGTGGCTGAAATCCGCTCATAGCGAAGGGGAGATTGCCATAACACCCCACTACTCCACGCCTGACTTTCCGGGCAAACTGTTGAAACAGGCGCTCGACTTCGTCCAGTTCGAAATGATCCTTCGATATGTTGGTAATGACCGCCCAGTCCGGATCAAACTGCAGCAGCGAACGATCGCTTTCATCCGCTTCCAGAACCCAGGTTGTTCCATGGCCGATCCGGACGTTGCCGATGGTATTGTCGTCAAGCCAGTTGAGCACAGCACCACCATTGACCACCATCGGATCCAGTCCCGCCTGTTCCAGCACCCAGCCAAGCATGCCCGTGACAGTCGTCTTGCCGGCCGTGCCGGTCACGGCAATCGTAGTGAAAGAACGAGCCAACCTGGCCAGCATCTCGGCCCGGTGAATAATGGGAATCCCCTGCTGACCGGCCGCTTGTATATCGGGATTTTCCGGTTCAATGGCCGTGCTGACAACCACACCGGCGGTTCCCGGCCCGACCCCGGCACCGTCCTGGGGCACCAGGCTCACGCCGGCCCGCCGCAGTTTATCCAGCACGGGCAATTCCTGTCCGCTGTCATGATAGCGATCGGAACCAGTCACGCTGAAGCCCTGGGCCAGCAGGACCTGCGCCAGAGCGCTCATACCCGCGCCGGCAACCCCGACCAGGTGGTAGGAAGTATTTTTGATTGCGGATTGCCGATTGTGGATTTTCATTATCCCATCACTCATGAATATAGGCTGTCAGTTATGCAAAGTGCACTACCCGACACACCCTACAACCGATAAGTCTGAAATCCAAAATCAGATTAGGGATACCGGCTCGGCTGATCGAGACCCGTAGTTTCCGGTAATCCGAAGAGCAGGTTCATGTTTTGAAGCGCGGATCCCGCCTGCCCTTTCACGAGGTTATCAATGTGCGCAATGACCCGCAGTTTGTTCGTCCGGGCATCCATATCCACGATCAGGTTGCAGTAATTGGTACCGCGGACATGGACAGACCCGACATCCGCATCCCGGTCGAACAAACGGACAAACCTCTGCTCCCGATAAAATTCCCTGTAGGCGTCGGCAACATCAGCCGGCGATATTCCGTCGGCCAGTTCACCGTAAAGCGACGACATAATTCCCCGGCAAACGGGCACCACCTGCGCCGTAAAGGCGATCTGCAGAGAATCCCCGGCCAGCAGACCCAACTCCC
>CAYQNY010000047.1:0-19231 GCA_964418925.1 uncultured Verrucomicrobiota bacterium | reverse complement strand
AAGAACGGCCACGACAGAGCGTGGCCCTCCATGAGAAAACAACACGTTATATTAATATGGAGGGACGCGTTTTATCGCGTCCGGTTTTTCAACACCCTCATGTGCGCTTGACTTCCAGACCGGTTCATCCCAACCGGCGTATCCGTCATCTCCACGGCCTTGCTTCGCCAGGCAACGGTTAGGACCCAGGGCCCTGACCTTCTCGGTCACCTCGGTCATGACCTGCGAAAACTTCGCGCCCTCGGCCGCTGACACCCAGGAAAACTGGACGCGCCCATCCTCGACACCGACAAAGTCCAGCAGTTCCTTCAACAGATGAAACTTCCGGCGCGCATGGTAATTACCGGTCAGGTAATGGCAATCACCCGGATGGCATCCCGACACGAGCACCCCGTCCACGCCATTCTGAAGCGCCTTGAGAATGTAGGCCGGGTTCACGCGCCCGGAACAGGGCACGCGCACAATGCGGACATTCGGCGGGTACTGCAAGCGGCTGACACCCGCCAGGTCGGCCCCGGCATACGAGCACCAGTTGCACAGAAACGCCAGAATCCTGGGCTGCCAGTCTTTGGATTTGATCTGATGGTCGTTGTTCATGTTATCTTAATTTTGGAGTGCGGCAGTCATACTGCCGCTTTGGACCGCGAAGCATCAGCTTCGCGGAAGAAAAGCGCAAGCTCCGCTTGCGCACTCCAAGGAGGCTACGCCTCATATTATTCGTTCATAATGCCGTAATCTCGGCCACAATCTGTTCGTCGGTAAAGCCACGCAGGGTGATCGCGCCGCAGCGGCAACTGGCGCTGCAAACGCCGCATCCCTTACAAAGCGCCGGGTTGATTTTTGCCAGCAGACGATCACTGCGGCCAATCCGCTGAACTTCCAGCGTGATGGCCCCGAACGCGCACAGTTTCTCACAAAGTCCGCAGGCCATGCAAAGCTCCGCATCCACGTCACCAATGGTACCATGCGCCTCCAGTTCGCGCCGGGACAGGAGCACACACGCGCGGGACGCCGCCGCCAACGCCTGGGCAATAGACTCGTCCAATGACTTGGGCCCATGCGCCAGGCCGGCGACGTACACGCCGTCGGTAGCGAATTCCACCGGCCGCAGTTTAACATGCGCTTCCAGGAAAAACCCGTCCTGATTGAGAGGCACTTTGAGCTGTTTGGCCAGCACGTCATTAGCCTGGATATCCGCGACCATGCCGGTGCTGAGCACCAGTAGATCGGCTTGCAAAGCCGTTGGCCGGCCCAGCACCGGGTCTTTGACCAATACGGTAGGCACACCCGCTTTCCCATTCCAGGTCACTTCCGGACGCGCGTTCAGATCAAACCGCGTGAATATGACGCCTTGGTCGCGGGCTGCGGCGTAGTATTGTTCCCGCATGCCGTAGGTGCGCATGTCGCGGTAAAGCACGTGCACATTAACCCGGGGATACAGGGCCTTCAAGCGGATGGCGTTTTGGACGGCCCGGGAACAGCAAACCCGACTGCAATACATGCGCGGCTCTTCCCGCGACCCCACGCACTGGATCATGACCACCGATGACGGCTCTTTTTTCAAGCCTTGTTCCAGGCGGCGACTCAATTCCAACTGGGTCATGACGTTCTTATGCCGGCCATAACCATATTCTTCAGGCCGATATTCCATGGCGCCGGTCGCCACGACGACGGCGCCGTGCTTGAACGCGGCGCCGTCGGCCAGCACGGACTCATAATTGCCCACAAACCCTTTGATCTCCCGCACGGTTACACCAATATGCGTTTTAATACGCGCATGCTTTTGCACACGCGTGACCGTGGCCTGCAGCAGAGCCGGAAGATTCTGCCCGTCAATGGTCCGGTCCAGTTTCCGCACATGGCCGCCTAGTTCCCGGCCCTGCTCCACCAGGCAGACCTCGAACCCCTGATCGGCAATCGCCAAAGCAACGGTCATACCGCTCAAGCCGCCGCCGATCACCAGCGCTGACGGCGTCACCGGCAGGGCGACCGATTGGAGCGGTTCCGCCAGCCGGGCCATGGCCACCGCCATGCGCACCAGGTCTTTGGCCTTGGCAGTCGCCCCGGCAGGATCCCGCTGATGCACCCAGGAACACTGGTCGCGGATATTGGCCATGACAAACAAATACGGATTCAAGCCGGATTCCTTCATCGTCTCCTGGAACAACGGCTCATGGGTCCGGGGCGAGCAGGAGGCCACCACCACCCGGTTGAGCCGGTGCTCCTCGATGCGTTGTTTGATTAGTTTCTGGGTATCCTGGGAACAGGTGTAAAGATTATGGTCAGCATAGGCGACCCCCGGCAGTACCGCGGCATAATCCTTCACGGCCGGCACATCCACGATACCGCCGATATTGATCCCGCAATGACAGACAAACACGCCGATGCGCACCGGCTCGCCGGCGATATTCCGTTCCGGCGGATAGGTGCGCTCGGTGACCAGCGTGTTCCTGGCCGGGGCCAGCAGACGGGCAGCCTCACAGGCGGCCGCGCTGGCCTGGATCACGGTTTCCGGAATATCCCGCGGCCCGGTCGCGGCGCCGGCGGCAAACAAGCCGGCCCGCGAGGTAACCAGCGGCCGCAGCGGCTCAGTCCAAATGAAGCCATACTCGTTCACACGCGCGCCCAGCGAGCGCGCCAGCCGGCGCAGGTCGGCGGACGGTTGCAAGCCCACCGACAGCACCACCAGGTCAAAGCGCTCCCGCTGGACCCGGCCGGATTCGTCCGTATAGACCACTTCATTCTCGCCGGTTTTCTGGTCACGCACGACATCGGACACGCGGGAATACTTGAAGACAATCCCATGTTCCACTTTGGCCCGCTCCACGAATCGGTCAAAATCCTTGCCAAACGCCCGGATATCCATGACAAAAATGGTCGGCTCCACGGTGCGCTCATGCTCCTTGGCGATAATGGCTTCCTTGACCGCATACATACAGCAGACCGAGGAGCAATAGCCATGCCGACAGGACACATCACGCGAGCCGACACATTGCAGGAAGGCAATGCGCCGGGGGGCGCGGCCATCAGAAGGACGCACGACATGACCGCCAAAGGGGCCGGAGGCGGAAAGGATACGTTCAAATTCCATGCCGGTAACCACATCGGGGTTGCTGGTATAGCCCAGGCCATAATCATGATCCGGCACAAAGGGCTCAAAGCCCGGCGTGGCCACGACCGCGCCAACGTCGAGCGTCCGCAACTGATCAGCATCCTCGTAGCAGATGGCCTTGGCCTCGCAGACTTTTTCACAAATACCGCAGGCATCGCGGTTGAGCTTGAGACAGGCCTGTTGATTGATGGCGGGCACATTGGGCACCGCCTGGGGGAACGGACGGGCTATCGCGCCGGTGGCAGTCATCCCGGCGTCAAACCGCGACAGGAGCGCGCGGGGTTCTTCGCCCGCGATTTTAGCCAAATCCAGCAAGCGCGAGCCCGTCGGGCATACAAACACGCAGGCGCCGCATAATATACAGCTCGGACTTATTTTTCCAAACGGCGGCATGACTTTCCGCTCCACGCCGCGGTTGCCGAATGAAATGGCTTCCGCCCGGCTGATCTCGCGGCAGGCCCGGACGCACCGGCCGCAGAGAATGCAGTCATTGGCAGGATCCGGCTCGAGCCGGCCGGGTTTGACCCCCAGCTTTTTCGCCAGTTCCAGCACCGGTTCGCTTTGCGGGCAACTGGCCAGAATGAGCTCCATAACACCCCGGCGAAGCCGGGTCAGCCGCTCCGATTCGGTTACAACCTCCAGACCCTCAGCCGCCGGCAATGTGCAGGAGGTAGTCACCTTGCGGCGCCCGCCCCGGCCCACGACCTCCACCAGACACAGGCGGCAGGCCCCATAATCCGAGAGGCTGTCGTGATGACAGAGCGAGGGAATCCAGACGCCGTTGGCCTGGGCAATGCCAAGCACGGATGCGCCTTCCTCCGCCTGCACCTTCATGCCGTTAATGGTTAGAGTAATCATTTTTAAATCAGGCCCTGCAAAGCGGGGAAACTATATTCCTAATATACGTCTGTCATCCTGAACGAAGTGAAGGATCTCGTCCATATTAATCAATACGGCAGAGATTCCTCGCTATGCTCGGAATGACATGCTCTACAATATTGTCCGCCATAGGCTGATCCGCCTCTGGCGGGAAATTCCTATGCATTAACTTACTCCACGCTCACCGCGTCGAACTTGCATACCTCCCGGCACTGGCCGCACTTGACGCACAAGACCGGATCAATCACGTGCGCCTGTTTTTTCTCTCCCGCAATCGCGTGCGGGGGGCAGACGCGGAGACAGGCGCCGCACCCGATGCATTTGTCTGCCAGGATCCGGTACTGAACCAGCGCGCGGCACACACCGGCCGGGCACTTTTTCTGAAGAATATGAGCTTCGTACTCATCCCGGAAATAGCGCAAGGTGGATAGAACCGGATTAGGCGCCGAGGTGCCCAGTCCGCACAAGGAGGCGTTGGCAATCACGTCGCACAGGTCCTCCAGCAGGGCGATATCCCCTTCCCGGCCCGCGCCCGCGCAAATCCGATTGAGCACACCGCCCATCTGTTTCAACCCTTCCCGGCAGGACGCGCACTTCCCACAGGATTCATCCATAAGAAATTCCGTGAAGTAGCGCGCCACGTCCACCATACAGGCGCTGTTATCCATGACGATCATGCCGCCCGAACCCATGATTGACCCCGCCTGGGCCAGCGAATCGAAATCCACGGGCAAGTCCATCAGGTGCAGCGGGATACAGCCGCCGCTGGGCCCGCCGGTCTGCACGGCTTTCAACTGTTTGCCCTTGGGCACACCGCCGCCGATCTCGCTGACGATATCCTTGAGCTTGATCCCCATGGGGACTTCGACCAAACCGGAGATATTGACATTGCCGACGAGGGAAAAAACCTTGGTCCCCGTGCTCCGGGGCGTGCCGATGGCGGCAAACCATTCCGCTCCCCGCATGACAATAGCCGGGACATTGGCCCAGGTTTCCACGTTGTTAAGGACCGTCGGTTTTTCCCACAGCCCGCTTTCCGCCATATGGATATGCTTGGCCCGCGGCTCGCCGGGATTGCCTTCGATCGAGGCGATCAGGGCGCTGGACTCGCCGCACACGAACGCGCCACTGCCCCGGGCAATATGCACGTCAAAATCAAAGCCGGACCCCATGATGTTCTTTCCCAGCAAGCCGCCGGCGCGCGCATGGGCAATCGCCTGTTCAAGTTGAACAATGGCCAGCGGATATTCCGTGCGGATATAGACATACCCCTCATGGGCGCCGATGGCATACGCGCCGATCGCCATCCCTTCCAGAACGCTGTGCGGGTCGCCTTCCATGACGCTCCGATCCATATAGGCGCCGGGATCGCCTTCATCCGCATTGCAAATGACATACTTCACCGGCGCCTTGACATTAAAACAGGACTGCCATTTGCGGCCGGTGAGAAATCCGCCGCCACCCCGTCCACGCAGACCCGACTTCGTTACCTCATCGATGATCCGTTCCGGCGACATGGCCGTCAGTACTTTGGCCAGGGCGTAATAGCCGCCCCGGGCGACATATTCTTCGATATGATCAAGGTCAATAAACCCGCAATTACGCAAGGCGATTTTCATCTGCCGGGCAAAAAACGGATGGCGCGCGTATTCTACGACCCCGGCATAGGCGCCGGTGCCCAAAGTCCGAAACCGGTTTTCCAGCAGGAGTTCCTCCTGCGTCATCTTGAAGAGAGCGCCGTCGGGCATGTCCCGGCCCGCCCGCACCGCCTGCATAATGCCGGCCACCCGGTCAGCGGTCAGCTTGCCGTACATGATCCGTGGCTTCCCCGGCTGATAGACATCGAGCAGGGGTTCCTTTTCGCACAGGCCGATACAACCGACGCGCGCCACGCACCAGCCATCGTCCGGCCGCATACCGGCCTGCACGGCTGCCATGATTGAATCAGCGCCGCAAGCCAGGCCGCAGGATCCAATGCCGACCCCCAGCCGGACAGTGTCCGGATAAAGGCGTTGCAGGCCGGCCTGCTTGAACAGGTCCAAATCCTGAGGACTGGCGATGACCATTCGAGAATTCATTGGTGAGGAAATTGTCATTGTCTACCTTGAATGATATGTCAGATTCACATTCTTACGCAATGGATGTCATTCCGATCATGCCGTGGCGGGAGAGGAATCTCCACTGTATTTTTACACGCCACGAGATCCTTCTGCCGCCAAGGCGGCATCAGGATGACATCATCGTTGTTTTGTCAACTGTCTTATCAGACATCTCACTGCCGTCCTATCAGATACATTCACAACATAAATGGATGTCATTCCGAGCATAGCGAGGAAACTCCACTCTACTAATCACTACGATCTTGCCAACGAGTCGCCGGAGCGACCCCAATACCCAACAGGCTTTCTGCCAGATCAGTCCATTTTGGGTTTTTGGTTGTAATTAATTCTTCCTTCTTCCGGTGAGACCACCCCTTGATTTGCTTTTCGCGCGCAATAGCATCGTGAACATCATTAAACTGTTCATAATAAATCAACCGATTGGTATTATAACGGCGCGTAAAGCCCGGTATCTCTCCCTTACGATGTCGCGAAACGCGACGAACAAGACTGTTTGTCATTCCCGTATATAGCGTGGTGCGGCCCTTGTTTGTCATGATATAAACGAAATATGCTTTCATACTGCTTTTGAGCATTTACACTTGTTTTTACCGCTTATCCTTTAATTAGTCCGCCGCGGCGGAAACTTTACCTGACAACACATATATTACTGTTATCCTGAGCGGAGCGAAGGATCTCCGCCACATTGATTGTTACTGCCAAGATTCCTCGCTATGCTCGGAATGACATGCTCTACAATATTGTCTGCCATAGGCGGATCCGCCTCCGGCGGGAAATTCCTATACTCTGCATGAGATCCATTGCGAAGCTGTCCTGAGCGAAGTCGAAGGGCTCGGTATTATAATTATTTTATCGTGCTATCAGAATCCATGGGAATCGCACCCCAGGAAAAATCACATCGGATATTCCTTCAGTATCTTCGAAATTTCCGTCGGCTTGACGTTGCCGTAAATCCGTTCATCCACCTTCACCACCGGCGCCAGACTGCAACATCCAAGACAGCGCACAATTTCCAGGGAAAAGCGCTGATCCGGCGTGGTTTGTCCCACGTCAATCGTCAACTCCCGTTGCAGTTCGGCCATCAAGCGCGGCGCGCCCCGGATATGACAGGCAGTGCCGGCGCAGATACTGATGGTGTGCCGGCCGCGGGGAATGAAGGAAAACGCCTTGTAAAACGTCCCGATCCGGTACAAGCGGCTGAGGGGAATGTTCAGCATCCGGCCAAGATAACCAATTATTTCCGGCGGCAAATACCGAAGCCGCGCATTCAGCTCCTGAAGAATGCGGATCACGTCGCTCGGGGAGGTCCCATATTCGGCCAGTAGATCGTCCGCCAGCATCTTGAGCTTCAAATCGATGACGATCGGATCCTCCTCAACATCAAAGCGCGGCTGGTTCCGGGTCGGGCATTGGGTCAGACACAAACCGCACCCGGTGCACTTGGCGACATCCACGTAGCGGGCCTTTTGCTGGACGGTAACCTGAAAATGCCCGGCCGATCCGGTGACGTTTTGCACCTCGGCCATGGTCAGCAGTTCGATATTGCGATGGCGGGCGGCCTCCACCAGCTTGGGCGACAGAATGCACATGGAACAATCGTTGGTGGGAAACGTCTTGTCCAGGCGCGCCATATTACCGCCAATGGCCGGCGTTGACTCCACCAGGTACACCTTGAAACCACTGTCCGCCAGGTCCAGCGCCGACTGGATGCCGGCAATGCCGCCGCCAATCACCATCACGGCGCCGGTGACGGCTTTGGTTTGTTTTGAAGCAATCATAACATTACACCTGCCCATAAAACCGGCATTCCATCAGGCCCTGAAGTTAAGCGAAGCGCATACTTCAGGGCAACTTTTACAAAACGGATTAGCCACAAAAAGGCACAAAATTCACAAGACAGATATATTTTTCTTTTTTGTGTTTCTTGCGCATCTTGGCGGCAACTTTATCTAATGACACGTCTTGTCATCCAGAGCGAAGCGAAGGATCTCGGCAACGGCACAGATACCCAACGAGATTCCTCGCTTCCGCCGTCGCTCAAGGAGCTATGGCGGACAAGCCGCTCGGAATGACAAAGTAACTTTGTCAGCCATAGGCTGACCCGCCTCTGGCGGGAAATTCCTTACGTCTCCGCCAGACATTCTTCCACGCGCTGTTTCAAAGTCTCGTATTTCGCACGATCAGTCACCAGTAGATTGCCCATATCCCGCCTGAGCTTATGAATCATTTGCTCCAACCGCACCAGTTCTTCCGCCATCTCCGCCTGCACATAGCCCTCTTTAACCGCCATGGCGCGCAGGACCTTGATAACATCGCGAAACTTGACATTCTGAGGACACTTCGCGGAACAGGCATAACACTGCAGACACTGCCAGAGCATGGGGGAAGCCAGCACCTCTTGCCGCAGGCCCATCAGCACCTGGCGGATGATCTGGCGCGGGTTAAACTGTTCGTTGACGGCGGCCATCGGACAGGCTGCCGTGCAGGTGCCGCAGGCAAAACAGAGCTTGATATTTTCACCACCGGGACAGGCCGCCACATCATTTTTAAATTTCGGATCGAGATTTTTACTTTGAATCGTTTCCATAATATCCTCGTTTTCTATTGTCTCACGGATGCAAGCCGGCTATCCGGTTTGGAGTGCGGCAGCATAGCTGCCGCTTTGTTTTCCGCGAAGCATGGCTTCGTGGGGGGAAAGCGGTAGCATGAGCTACCGCACTCCAAAACTTCATAGGACAAGCTACGTTCTGAACACGATCCCCACGCTCAATCATCGACCACAAGCGGCCGGCCCAGATGCATTGTTAATACCTCATTGCCTTATCCCTGCCCATCATCCTGGCAGCGCCGGCCGCGGCAACAACCCGGCCTGCCCGATGATCTCACCCACTTTCTGTTCCCACTCAATGGCCATCAGGTGAATGCCGGCCACGCCTTCGATATTCCGGAGTTCCTGAATCTGTTCCACGCAAATGCGAATCCCCTCGGTCTTGGGGTCCGCGGATTGCTGCAGGCGGTCAATCAGCGCCTGCGGCAACGTAATCCCGGCCACCTGGTCGCGCATGTATTTGGCCATACCGACGGATTTCATGGGGGTCAGGCCGGCCAGGATTTTACATTTTCGATGCAGACCCCGCGCACGGACCATCTCCATCCAGCGTTTGAAACGGTCCATGTCATAAATACACTGGGTTTGAATAAAGTCCGCGCCGGCATTGATCTTTTTCTCCAGGCGAATCACCCGGAATTCGAACGGATCCGCGAACGGGTTGGCGGCGGCGCCAATGAACATCCGCGGTTCCTTCAGTTCCGCCTTCTTTGAATTCTTAATCTCATCACCGCAGGCAAAAATTTTCTTATCGCGCATGTCCCGCACCATCCGGATGAGTTGAATGGAATCCAGATCATAGACATACCGCGCCGTCGGATGATTGCCAAAGCACTGGTGGTCGCCGGTAAGGCAAACCAGGTTGCGGATGCCCAGCAGAAAGGCGCCGAGAATGTCCGCCTGCATGGCCAGCCGGTTCCGGTCACGACAGGTCATCTGCATCACGGGTTCCAGTCCCTGCTCCAGCGCGAGCCGGGCGGCCGCCAGGCTGGAAACACGCACGATGGCCGTCTGGTTATCCGTCATATTCACGGCATCCACCTGACCACGCAGGTAGCCGGCCTTTTTCTTGATCGTCTCAAGATCCGCGCTCTTGGGGGGACCCAGTTCCGCGGTCACCACGAATTTGCCGGCGGCCA
This sequence comes from uncultured Verrucomicrobiota bacterium, assembly GCA_964418925.1. GTDB lineage: Bacteria > Verrucomicrobiota > Kiritimatiellia > JAAZAB01 > JAAZAB01 > CAYQNY01. The sequence continues at coordinate 9,373 of CAYQNY010000047.1, read as the reverse complement.
GCAGCTGCTCCAGCTTGCTTCCTGATTTATAGGTGTTATCAGTCATTGAAACCGTTCATCGTTCGTGGTTCCTTGTTCTTAGTTTAATTAGGCCCGTCAGATGACAGGCAACTTTATCTTATCTGTCATGTAGGAGCCGCATCCCTATGCGGCGATTCCTGTCTGCATATCGCCGAGCCGGGGTTCGGCTCCTACAAACACATGATACTCATGGCAACTTTATCCGCCGCAGGCGGATCCGCCTCTGGCGGATCGCACCTTAGGCAGACCCGTCGCTGGCGGGAAATTCATATGCATTAAGATCAAATTGAATTAACAACGACGAACCAAGAACAAAGAAACTGGAACTGTTTTCACTCCTGCGCCACATCCTCCCGCGTCAGGCGCCGCGGACCGCCGCTGTGGGTTTTCGACCAATCACGCGACTCCACCATTTCCGTGAGTGTCTCCAGCTTGCCCAACGCCTTCAGCCGGTCATAGATCAACTGCCAGCCGCACTCAATTTGTTTCGGATCCACCTCGCACATTCCGTCCGCGGAGCCGCCGCAGGGCCCGTTGGACAGCGACTTCGAGCACCGGGTGACAGGGCAAATGCCGCCAAAGACGCCCAGCTTGCAGTCGCCGCAGGCCAGGCAGTTTTCCTGCCACTTGCCCCCGGCCTCGTTGGTTCCCATGAACTTGGTGTTCAGGGCCGGGTACACGGGTTTATCCGGGAACAACCGGGCCGCCAACTGCACGCCCACCCCGCAGGCCAATGATAGAATGGCGTCACAGGCTTCCACCTGGCCGCGGATCGGATCGAAAAACTCGGCATCGCATTGGCGTTCAATTGTGTTTTCTGTAATCTCCCAGCCGCCGGCCAGCCGCAGGACCGATGCCAGCACGGCGGTTTCGCGCTCGCCGCCGGCCAGACACACGGTCACGCACGTACCGCATCCCAGGGCCAGCACCTTCCGGTGGCCCTGGAGAAACCCCAGTATCTCATCCATTGGTTTTTGTTCAGCAATAATCATGACTTAAACCTGTTTCTGGTTCCTCGTTCTTCGTTCTTCACTAACGCGCGGTTCGCGTGGCCGATTCCACAGTATTAAACAACAGCATGGTAATGGTCATGGGGCCCACCCCGCCGGGCACCGGCGTGATCAGGCTGGCTTTATCCTTGACCGCTTCAAAATCCACGTCGCCGACCAGTCGAAAGCCGCTCTTCTTCGACGGATCTTTAATGCGATTGACACCAACGTCAATGACCACGGCGCCGGCCTTGATCATATCCGCGGTAATCGTATTCGGCCGGCCGGCGGCGGCCACGACAACATCCGCCTGGCGCGTGAAATAACCGATATCCCTGGTCCCGGTATGACAGAGCGTGACCGTGGCATTGGCCGTATCGTTTTTCTGCGCCAGCATGTTGGCCAGGGGTTTGCCCACGATATTGCTGCGTCCCACGATCACCACATGCGCGCCTTTCAGTTTGACGCCATGCCGCCCCAAAAGCTGGATGACACCATGCGGCGTACACGGCAGATAGGCCTTCTGCCCCAGAACCATGCGTCCGACGTTCATGGGATGGAAACCATCCACATCCTTATCCGGATCAATCGCCAGCAGGACTTCGGTTTCATTCAAAGGCTTTGGCAGCGGCAATTGCACCAGGATACCGTGAATTTTCGGGTCCACGTTCATTTGCCGCACGCACGTCATCAATTCTGATTGCGTGGTCGTTGCCGGCAGGCGGTTATCGTCGGAATACATCCCGATTTCCGCGCAGGCCCTCTCCTTGGCCGTGACATACGACTGGGACGCCGGGTCGTCGCCGACCAGTATCACACCCAGACCGGGAATGATCCCCCGCGTTTTCAACTGCTGAACCTGAGCCTTCAATTCGGCGCGAATATCCGCCGCCACTTGCTTGCCATCAATAATTTTCGCTGTCATAGTTGTTTCCTTATTATTCATCTGCCACCAAGGCCACGCCATCGGCGTGGCAAGCACGAAGCTTGCCCCGCAAGGCGGGGGCACCAAGTGCTTTTATGCCATAGGCAGATCCGCCTATAAGGCGGATATTAATAATTCAAGCCTTACCACAATAATGTTCCAGGTCTTTCTTTTTTATAGAATTAACCAGGTCAGAGCATATTGTTATTTCCTGTCTTTTTCGTGTCTTGGCGCCTTTGTGGCGAATAAATCCGTGGCTAAAATCATGCCTTCACAAAATTCAGGAACCGGCCGGTTTCAAATTCCGTCAGGGTTCCCACCGCCACCCGCGCCGGGTCCAGTCCGGCCTTCGCCAACATCGCCTGCAGACGCGCCACGCGTTTTACGGCATGATCGGCGCCGACAAGATAGCGGCAATTTTCCGCATGACACCCCAATATCAAAACCCGATCAGCGCCATGTTCCAGCGCACCGAGCACATGTCGCTCATCCACCCGTCCGGCGCACGGCACCCGGATCAGACGCACCCCGGCCCCGTATTCACGCCGCTGTGTTCCCGCCGCATTGGCGGCCGGCCAGGCCGAGTTTTCACAGGCAAATACCGTCAGCCCTGGTCCGGGTGTCAGTTCCGCAAAGACCTGATCATCCGACGCGCGCGGAAATTCAATGGCGCGGGCCGGACATAATGTCGCACACAGGCCACATCGCTGACAGGCGACGACGGACACGGAAACCGCATCTTTCTTGTTATCCACCACAATGGCGCCATGCGGACAAGACCTAAGACACGTCAGACACAGAACGCATTTCTCCGCATCCACAACGGGCGCATCCGCATTGACGGTCATGGTTCCGGAGCCCAGGACCTGATGAATGGCTTCAGCGGCGGCGCCGGCATCATTCATGGCATCCCGCAGTTCGCTGTTACCGCGCGCGGCGCCAATGACATGGATCCCCGGCTGATTGGTCTGCGACGATAACAGCCACACGTTATCGGCCTGTAAAGCGCCTGCCGGTCCGCGCCGCAGGGTACGCGGCAGAGGCAGGCCGCCATAATCCGCCGGCCGGGCATCGGCCATAACAACGGCATCGAATCTTTCCTCCACCGTCATGCCTGATTGAATATCCCGCGCGTGGACCAGGATGCCATCTTCATCTTCGGTAATCTTCGGCGGCGTCTCATAGCGGCAAAAGATCGTTCCAACAGACCGTACCCGGCGATAGAGGGATTCCATGCCCCATGCCGCCACCCGGACATGCCGGCAATATACAACCACCCGGCGCCGGGCTGACGCGGCCAGCCGCTCAGCCGCCGCAAGCACCAGCGCGTGAACGGCCCGTCCCTGTTCTCCCTGCATATCCACGATAATGGCAATTTTACGCGGCACAGACCGATCCGCACGCAAAGCGTCCGCCAGATCAGCCAGGTTGAGTATTCTTTTCGATCCCGTTCCCTGCGAATGTGGAAACTCCGCGAATGATCCCACGGCCAAGACCAGGGCGCCGGCTTTCAGCGTCTGCTCGCGCTCGCCGACACGAATGCCCACCGAGAATCGTCCTATTTCTCCGCTCAGCGCCAGGCACGCGGCCTTGGATATCCAGCGGATATGCCGGTTCGATGTAATCCGTTCCCGGGCCGCTGCCAGCGCCTGTTGTAACCGGGCCGCGGCCGCGGCAGCATCGTCATCCAGATAACTGAAAAACTCGGGACATCGTCGCGCGCATCCGCCGAGTTCGTCGTCCCGGGTAACCAGCGTGACCGCATGACCCAGGTCGGCCAGACCCAGGGCAACATGCATTCCGGCCATGCCGCCTCCCAGGATAACCACGTTCGTGTTGATCTTCTTTTTAATCGCTACCAGCGGGGCCAGGCATCCCGCCCGCCGGACAGCGGCTGAGATCAAATCAAGCGCCTTGGCCGACGCCTGAGCACGGTTTGCATGTACCCAGGCGCATTGCTCCCGAATCATCGCGTCGGCCGTCATGCCGGGACGTATCCGCGTTTTCGACATCGCTGCAGCCAGGGGCTTTGCATAGATATCCTGACGGCAGGCGGCGACAACCACTCGCCGGCAATGTCTGGCCGCCAGGGCCCGCATCACCCGCGCCGCCTCGGCGGCGCGGCAGAACCCGGAACACTGCTTCACCGCCGCCACCCCGGCCTGGGCGGCCAGCGCACTGCGCAAGGCCTTGAAATCCAGACGCGCGGTCAAGGTGCCGCCGCAATCGCACAGCACAACGCCGATATCGGATTTGGATTTTGTTGAAATTCGCTGCATGATGTTTACCTGCCCAATTACAGCAAAAACTTTTTCTATAAGATCAAATCCGATTGCGATCTATTTATTTGGAGTGCGGGAGCTATGCTCCCGCTTTCAGCGCCGGAAGCATAGCTTCCGGCAATAAAGCGCAAGCGCGACTTGCGCACTCCAAAGATGCTTCGCATATATTCAGTTGCGCTTTTTCGCCTGCCCGCAGTCGCTGCGCTCCAGGCGCTGCGGGTGGACAGGTTGCGCGGGAGATAATTCTCCCAGCACGGCCGCACAAACCGATTCCGCCTGGCTGATGGACGCCGCAATATCCTTCGGCGCTTCGCAGGCGCCGGCCAGAAACACCCGCGGCCGCTGGGTATCCGCCAGGCCGGTCGCGCCCTTGATGCCCATAAAACCATGTTCATCCACCGGGATGCACAGCAACTCCGCCAACGCCCCGGCATCCGGCGCCGGACGGATCCCGACCGACAATACCACGAGCTCAAACTCGGCCAACGCGACCGCGGCCTTGGCCTGATCTTCATACCGGATGATAACTTGTCCGTCAGCGCCCGGAGTCACTTCATAAGGACGGGCGTGGATCAAGTTCAGTCGGGGCTTGACCGCCTGGAGGAACGCGTTGAAATCCTGGCCGAAATTCTGCAAATCCATGTAAAAAACGGTTACAACGGCATCCGGCGTCTCGTGCAAAAACCGCCGCGCCATGCGCAAGGCATAGGCGCAACAGACAGTGGAACAGTAGTCCGTGTCTTCCGGGCGCCGGTGGGCGTGCTCACTGCGCGACCCTACGCATTGAATGAACGCCACCCGGCGTGGGACCTTACCATCCGCAGGCCTGATTATGCGATGATCCTGGGCCAACTGGTGCTCAGCTTCCAGACCTGTAATCACATTGGCCACGGTTCCATAGCCAAAAGAAGCGTCAGTGGCAGGATCATAAGGCTGATAACCTGTGGCCACAACCACGGCATCCACCGACACGACCTGTTGACGGGGTTTTTCCTCCAGGTCAATGGCGTTCACTGGACAGGCTTGCGCGCAACGATTGCATTGCTTACCCCGGGTTCTAAGACAGGCCTCTGTCTGCATGACCGGTTTACCGCCGTACACGGACGGCCACTGCACTTGCAGACATCCCTGGGGACAGGCCTTAACGCAGGCGCCGCAGGCCGTACAGCGATCCATCCTGATAAAACCCGGTTCCATCGCAATAACCGCGCGATACGGAGACGTTGCGCCATTCGACTCAAAAGCCGCCAGGCGGGCGCGGGTCATTACCCGCACCCGGGGTGATTGGAGCACGGACTTGAAAATATCCACGGCCACGCAGACGTTACAGCGGAGACAGACCTCCGCCGCCTTGCATCCCATGGCAATGGCATGCCCGCCGATCAACGGCTGTTGTTCAACCAGCGTAATCTCCGCGCCGGCGCCAGCCAGGCGATCCGCCGCCGCCGCGCCGGCAATGCCGCCACCCAACACCAGTACCCGTTTGGATGAGAATCCAGCCATTAGCACCTCATGCATTAGCAACCGCTATAAAAAACAAGAAAAAAATGCGTCACATCGTGACGCACTACAGTTGTAGCGCCGCACCCCGCTCTAAGCGGGGTAAACGGCGCTTGCCACGCCAGAGGCGTGGTGCGGCGAATTTGGGTTGCGGGCATAGCTCGCATTAGAGAATACTCTACCCTAACTTTTCAGTAGACAAAAACAACCCCTATGCTTTATCAATAGAAGCAGGAAAAATCAAGAACGATCTACCGTAATGATTAACTTGCGCCAATTATGGGCATCCAACTGGAGCTATTCCTCCAAACGCGCGCCGGAAAAACCCAAAAATGGAGACTACTATGAGTGCCAGGCCGAACATCCTTTTCTTCTTCACCGATGACCAGCGCTTTGACACGATACACGCCTTGGGCAACGCGCAGATTCACACCCCCCACCTGGACCAACTCGCGGCAGCGGGCACCGTCTTTACCCGGGCGCACATACCGGGTGGAACTTCGGGCGCCGTATGCATGCCCAGCCGCGCGATGCTGCACACCGGCCGCACATTATTTCATATCGAACGCGAGGGTCAGGAAATTCCCGCCGCGCATACTACCCTGGGAGAATGCCTTAAGCAGGCGGGCTATGCCACCTTCGGCACAGGTAAATGGCATAACGGCAAAGCATCCTATGCCCGCAGTCACACTGCCGGAGACGAAATTTTCTTCGGCGGGATGGGCGACCATTGGAATGTTCCCGCCTGTCATTACAACCCGGAGGGACGATACGAACAATATCCTTTTATCAGGGACCCCTATCTATCCAACAAGATTGAGTTTCAGGACGGCGAACACATTCAATCAGGCCAGCATTCCACGGATCTGTTTACAAATACGGCCATTGAATTTCTCAACAAGCGCGAGGCCGGATCTCCGTTTTACATGTATGTATCCCTGATGGCGCCCCATGACCCGCGGACCATGCCGGACAAATATCTGCGCATGTATGATCCCGCCCGCATTGACCTCCCGCAGAACTTCATGACCGGGCATCCGATTGATACCGGCGCGCTCAAGATTCGCGACGAACGCCTGGCCGCCTTTCCCCGCCAGCCGCAGGAAATCAGACGCCATATTGCGGAATACTACGCCATGATCACCCATCTTGACGCGGCGTTCGGCCGCCTCGTTGCTGCCCTGCGGACAACCGGCGAACTCAATAACACCATCATTGCCTTTGCCGGGGATAACGGCCTGGCGGTAGGACAACACGGACTTATGGGCAAACAGAATTTATACGATCATAGCGTGCGAGTGCCGCTGATCCTCGCCGGTCCCGGAATTCCCCCGGGGCGTAAACAAGACGCACTGGTATATTTACTGGATATTTTTCCCACACTTTGTGATTTAACCAACGTTAAAACGCCAACGTCAGTCGAAGGAAAAAGCCTGCTGCCCTGCTTGAACGATCCAAACACCGGCATACGCGACATTCTCTACCTGGCCTATGGAGACACTATTCGTGGCATCACGGACGGCCGCCACAAGCTGATCGAATACGCCTGCGGCGTATCCCAATTGTTCGATCTGTCCCAGGACCCCCTGGAGTTGCACAATCTTGCGGACAAGGATCAATCCCATGCTATGCTGACAGAAATGCGGCCGAAACTCGTCCGCCTGGCTGAGCAATGGAACGACATGGATCATCCCACGGGCAAGGAGTTCTGGCGACAGCGCTCAGACCTCAGAAAATAGGAATATCCCGGCCAGGCCCGCGCGCCGCGGATCAATACGCCTTGGCAAAAACAACGCGGCGGTGGCTGGGCTGGCCTGTGAAGATACAGCGGCCCTCTTCCGATTCAGCCGGCGAAGGAATACACCGGATGGTCACACCCAGATCTTTGGACACCTGCTCTTCCGCGGCCGTGTCGCCGCTCCAGTGACATAAGGCAAAACCACCGTGAATTTCCGGTTTATCCGCGTTTTGCGGACTGAAAAACCGGTATAATTCCTCCTTGGAATCAAGGCGACACGTATTGCTGGCGCGGAAAGCACGGGCCCGGTCCAGCAGGCTGATCTGTATTTCATCCAGTCTTGAAACCAGTGTCTGGATCAACTCCGCCCGCGGCACATTGACCCGTTCCTTGTGCGGACGATCGCGGCGGGTTAGGCTGACCGTATCAACGGCAATGTCCCGCGGCCCGATTTCCAGGCGGATGGGAATGCCTTTCTTGATCCAGTTCCATACCTTGTCCCCGCCCCGCCCTTCGCGCGTGTCCAGCTCCACCGTCACCGGCTGGCCGCAATAGCTCAGCGCGCGCAATTCCGTTGCCAAGCGGTCACAATAGTCCAGCACCTCGGCGCGGGTATCTTCCTTGTGCACAATCGGCAGAATCACGACATGGGCGGAAGCCAGACGCGGCGGCAGGACCAGGCCGTCATCATCGCTGTGCGCCATGACCATGCCGCCGATCAGGCGCGTGGACACACCCCAGGAAGTCGTCCAGGCAAACTGCTCCTTACCATTGGCATCGAGAAACTTGATTTCAGAGGCCCGCGCGAAATTCTGTCCGAGAAAATGCGACGTGCCCGCCTGCAGCGCCTTGCGGTCCTGCATCATGGCCTCGATACTGTAGGTGGAGACGGCGCCGGGAAATCGTTCCACCGCCGTTTTTTCGCCCATGATCACCGGTAGCGCCATATACTGTTCCGCGAATTCGGCATAGACCTTCAGCATCCGTTCGGTTTCTTCACGGGCTTCGGCCTCGGTGGCGTGGGCGGTATGCCCTTCCTGCCAGAGGAACTCGGTGGTCCGCAGGAACAGGCGCGTCCGCATTTCCCAGCGGACGATGTTCGCCCACTGGTTGATGAGCAGGGGCAAATCCCGATAGGACTGTACCCACTTGGCAAACATGGCGCCGATGATCGTTTCAGATGTCGGCCGAACAACCAGCGGCTCCTCCAGGAGACCGGCCGGAACCAGCTTGCGCTCGGCATTAAGTTCCAGCCGGTGATGGGTCACCACCGCGCATTCCTTGGCAAACCCCTCGACATGCGCGGCTTCCTTTTCCAGGAAACTGAGCGGGATAAAGAGTGGGAAGTAAGCGTTACGATGGCCGGTGGCCTTGAACATGCCGTTCAGCACCCGCTGGATGTTTTCCCACAGACTATAACCCCAGGGCTTGATCACCATACAGCCGCGGACGGGCGACAACTCGGCCAGGTCGCCCGCGCGAATGACCTGCTGATACCATTCAGGATAATCTTCCGCCCGGGTCGGGTTAATAGCGTTATTTTGTTTTGCGGCCATGCAGAATCCTTTCTGATCAACCGAAAATTCCGGTCAGGACATGGGGGCATTGTAGAGGGCGGGCATGTTTTTGCAAGTATCTTTGCTGAGCCGCCTGAGTTGGCTGATGGCCGGCTTGTACTGGCAGTTCATATTTTGTGTTATAAAACCACTCGATTGTGTAGCATAAGCCAAGCGGTCCGGAATGTCCATCATGGCGGAAAAAACTATTCATCACCGGCTTGGGTTTTTATCCTAAGGCGAATTTCGGCGGCGGGAAACCTTCAAGCGCCTTCGGCTCGGCGTTTCCTGAACCCTGCGGTAAGAATTTCTTACTTCATGAAAAAAAACACCGTAATGAACCAAGAATGAAAATCACTCCG
>CAYQNY010000046.1:0-19245 GCA_964418925.1 uncultured Verrucomicrobiota bacterium | reverse complement strand
ATAGAGGACATTTCTACTTTGCTACGGAGAGGACATTTTCATATTGCTACGACACTCTGTTTTTTTGCGCAATCAAATCTGCCCGTTACAATAGCTTTAAGCGCAAGACGGGGCAGACTCTCTGTCAAGGGCGCGGAGACTGACTTAAGCACCTCCTCTGCAAGATCAAGACATGCGTATATCATTTTGTTCTGCCTGGTTTTATCTCATGAACGAACGTAACCATGCCGCGCTATTCCTTGTCGTCTATGGTCGTATGCGCATCCCCGTTCTCCTGGATCCGGGTCGGCCTTGCGTCCTTGAACAGCGGCTCGACATGAATGGAAATAAAAGCTGACTGCCCAAATCGTGCCCGAATGCGATCCTCTATCTTGGATGCGATAGCGTGGGCATCCGCGACACGCATATCTGCATCGACGCGAACATGGAGATCGACAGCGACATCGTTGCCAAGACGTCTAGTTCGTAAGTTATGCGGATGAACAACTTCCGGAATGCTTGAAGCGAGCTCCATGATCTTGTTTTCAACGGCCTCATCCAGGGATTCCTCAGTCAATTCCTTGATGCTTCCCGATGAGATCTCCAGTGCCACTTTGACAATGAAAATACTTACGACAATGGCCGCCAAAGGATCCAGGATGTGCCACTGCTCGCCCAGCAAAATTGCCCCGCCGATCCCAAGCATTGTGCCAACTGATGAGAAAACATCGGAGCGGTGGTGCCACGCGTTGGCGATCACAGCTTGGCTGCAAATACGCTTCCCGACACTCGCCGTGTAGCGATACAACCCTTCCTTTATGATGATGGAAAGAATAGCGGCCACGAGTGCAATATACCCCGGAGCCTCAATGTACTCACCCTTTACGCTGGCCCAGATTTTCATCGCCCCGTCCCAGAAGATCCCGGCGCCAACCAGCAGCAGGGCCCCACCGATGATGGCAGTTGCAAGAGTTTCATACTTGCCGTGGCCATAGTCATGACTCTTGTCAACCGGCTTGCCCACAAGCCTGAAGCAGGCCAGGACAACAATGTCGGTGGCGAAGTCGGAGAGAGAGTGGACGGCATCCGCGATCATGGCCCCACTGTGGCCGATAATGCCCGCGGCTAGCTTGAGTGCGGTCAATATCAGATTCACAAGGAAGCCAACCCATGTGATCCGGTTTGCTAATGATGTCCTTGTGTTCATTTTCACCATGTGAACGATTGATTAATAAGCTGTTTTGCGCTAATAACCTGATGTTGACTGGGTACTAAGACGGTTGCGCCCTTTCCAAATATCAAGGCGGTTTTATAGGACCCGAATTTTGCACGCACAGCGTGCAAAATTTAGGTCGGATAAATTGTGAACTTCCGGAGGTTACATGTCAACCGCGACAGCAACACCACCGGGGGCGCGGACCTGATCTTCGGGAGGACCATATCCGCGGCGGCCTGGCGGACGTAGACCATAATTCCCTGGACTATTCCGGTAGTAATCCTGCCAGGTATTTTCTTAGCAAGATATTGTTTTCTTAAGAAGATTTTTGGCGGGCGGGAAGGCTTAGGGTCGAATCCCGCTCGCGTGTCAGTTGCACGGTTAAGCCGAAAGCCCGTAATTTTGTCAGCGCACGCAGAGTCCGTGTCGCAAGCGGCGGATTTGGATTGTCCTGTTCTTATGAGTTTGTCATATCTATCGCGCAGTCATGCGAATGTAGAGGCGCGGCAATATCTCTGGCAAGCGGCGAATATCCGGGAGAATCGCGAAAAGATGCCGCGGGAACATGATTTCCATGTCCGCCAAGGAGTTCTCTTCCGTGGAAATAGCGAACGTGCGGATATCCTGCCGCGTAATTTCTTCGCAAGCCATCCGGACATCGTGCTGAGCATAGCGCGTAGCGGGGTCGTACCCCTGATCCATCGGCTTACCATCCGTAACGAGCAGGATCAGCCGCCGGCGGGCCGGCTGGAGCGAGAGCAGGTGCCCCGAATGGCGCAGGGCCGGACCAATGCGCGTTGAACTCTGCGGCCAGGCGGCCAGCACTTGCCCGATCGCCTTGTCGGACCATGGGTCTGCGAAATCCTTGAAAACAAGGTACTCGCACTGTTCGCGCCCGTTGGAATTGAAGCCGCACACGGCAAAACGGTCGCCAAGTACCGCCAGACCCTGTCCCAGGATAACGCCGGCCTGCTTTTCCACATCAAGCACCTTCACCTGGGCATCGAGCTGTTTGCCTGTCGAGCCGCTGATATCCAGCAGGATCAGCACAGCCAGATCGCGATGGTTGATGATCGGCTTTTCGTAGAACCGAACGGCAGGACAAGGTTCAACATAACGATCCACGACATGAGCTACCAGGAGATCCTGGTTGATCGTATCGCCGTCGGCCAGATGTTTCTCGCGCCGCGCGATATCAGGTTTGATACGCTCAAAAATTGTACGAACCTTGCGGGCATCCTCTATCCAGTCCGCCTTGGACTGGAAGCATTCCGCCGGCTCAACGCGTTTCTGATGTACGCAACACCACGCGGGATGATACTCGTTTTGCTGAAAATCCCACTCATCATAGAGAAAAGCCGCCTTGATCGTTTCTGCGGCCGGCTTATTATTGGGCGTTTCGGCACTGTTTCCAGTGTGTTCTAAAGCCTTTGACAAGCCGTCTTTCCCGGCACGCGGACGGTGTTCATGGATTGCGTCTTTCAAATCGGCAACCGTCTGGTCGACGAATGGGTCGGAGAAACTCACCGGAAAAAGGAAATCGGACAGGAAACTCATTGGCCGGATCAGCCGGAGATCCAGAGCCGGATAGGCCGCGCGAACGCCCTCAGTCCACGGCTCATCCAGCTTGCGGACCGTATCAAAGCAGTTCACGCAGTTATCGGCCAACCAACGGATACCAACCACAACCGGATGTCCAACCGCTTCGTTCATAGCATCGGCAAACAGCCGCTCCGGATCTGCCGCTCCAATGACGTCCGCCGTTTCATTCTGTACGCCGTAGGCCACCAGGCGTCGAACACCAGGCCAGCGCCTGCATGCGATCCGCAAAACCCGCACGAACTCAACGATCTGAAAAAGGTTGAGGCGCCAGACGGCGTCGCCGGTCAAAGCCGCACAGGTACGGTACTGCGGATGCCCATGGATGCGCGGGAAAGAGTTTTCCATCAGCATGGCGGCAGAGATAATCATGCAAAGCATGTACCAGCGGCGGTTAGCCGATACGGCGTCAAATCGCCGGCATCGCGCAGGCACATACACGTGACTGTTGACGGTCAGTGTACGAGTCCCGTGTTCAATCAGGTCATCTGAGTCAAGTCGGCCAAGGTCAAGCACCTCGCAGTCATTGCCCGTCAGCGCCTTGATCATGGCCTGCATGGGAGCGACCACATCGCACAACCGGCATTCCTGCGTAATTGCCAGGATGTAGGTCTCAGATGCGCTTGACTCACCGCGCAAAAAATTACAACCGGACTCTGGATTGCCGGCGTGTATCTGAAGCGCCACCTCGATGTATCGCTCCATCTCCGAGGGGCGCAGGCGTTGAGACAGCCATGCGTAACCGGACAGAAAGGCAATAGCCAGTTCTTCGTTAACCGTTCGTAAACGACGCAGCCAATGGAGGCATGCCAGGACTTCCTCTGGAGATTTACCCATGCCTCCGCTGGCAAGCGTCGCAAAAAACAGGCTGCCGTAGGAGAGCCTGCTTTCGGCTAGAGAACCCCCCATGTCCACCAGGTTGCTGAACACCCCAGGCAAATCCATGATCCAGCGGTTCTGGGGATTGAGCGAGCCAAGGAATTCCCGCAGTACGTAATCAAAGCAACTTTGGTCCGCCCGCTTGAGCAACTCGAATAATTTAGAGGTAACCTTCGGCCGCTGCGGCCCTAGGTAACCCTGCTGGAACAGCTCCTCGATAGCCTGCTCGAAGATATTGCGGTATCCCCAAGTCACATTGCTCAGAGAAAATCCCTGATAGCGGTTCATGGTCTTGTTTTGCGCGACGGCCTTGTCCGGGAAACCATTAAAATCAGTCGCTTTGTTTTCCGGGATCATCGCTGGACTCCTCCATAATATCCCCAAAGTACAGCCTGGCAATATTCTGGATGGATTCCAGCATCTCCGACTCGTCCGTCAGTGTCTGGCTGATCGCGTACTTGGTGGCCTGGATTGGCGCCAAGCCGCCTTTAACCAACCGTCCAACGTAGACCAGGAGTCGGCTGCTGACGCCCTCGTCCAAGCCAAATCCCTTCAGCTGGCGAATTTTGGATCCCATCTCGGCTAGTTTACGGCTGTCGTCTTCTGCCAGGCCACTCTCACTCCGGATAATTTTAGTCTCTACATCTATCGGCGGATGGCTGAAGGTAAAACTGGCGAACCGCTGTTTGGTGGATTGCTTGAGGTCTTTGACAATGCTCTGGTAGCCTGGATTGTAGCTCAGCACCATCATAAAGCTCTTGTGGGCACACACCACCTCTCCGGTCTTGTCAATGTACAGAATACGCCGGTCGTCCGTAAGGGAGTGAATAATGACGGTCGTGTCCTTGCGGGCTTCGACGACCTCGTCCAGGTAGCATATCCCTCCATACCGGACGGCCAGTGTCAGTGGGCCATCCTGCCAGATGGTTTCGTTGTCCTTGAACAGGAAACGTCCAACGAGATCAGCAGCCGTCAGGTCTTCATGGCATGACACCGTGACCAGCGGCAAGTTGAGCCTGTGGGCCATGTATTCAATGAACCGTGTTTTGCCACAGCCGGTTGGCCCCTTGAGGATTAATGGGATTTGTGACTCGAAGACAGCTTTGAAGACTATTTCTTCGTCATTTTGTGGCACATAATTGGGCTGTTGTTTGATCCTAAACTGATCAATGGTTTGCCTGGCATGCACTGTCTTGGCCCTCCATGACTCTCCCGGTAAAAGATGACTCTCTGCTTTCTAAACTTTTTTCAGTGGTCACAGACATTTTCTCCGACCCGAAGAGTGCCGGCCAAATAGGCGGCGACGACTTTTTCGGGCTCATCGCCGGGTGCACCGACCACAACCTTGATCCCGCTTTCGGCAAACAGACTCTGCGCGCGTTGTCCCATGCCACCGGCAATGATGACATTTACGCCTTGCTGGCCCAACCAGCGCGGCAGGACACCCGGCTCGTGCTGGGGCGGGACAAGCACTTGTTTTCCTGTGATCTCTTTTGTCTTTTCGTCCACATTCAGCAAAGCGAATTGTTCACAGTGCCCGAAATGCATACAGAGTTTTTCTGCCACTATTGGTATTGCAATTCTCATAACCATACCCTCCTCTTTATTGTTTGTTTTTACCGCCGGCACACCTGTTGCTTGTTCCGACAATGACAAAATCGGTGTGATAATCCGCTCGAAAGCCCTGGCTGTTTCCGTACTCGCATAGTGATACACAAACGGTCTGCCTTCATCACACGAATCACCGACTGTGGGATCCACCGGAATATGCCCTAAAAAAGGAACGCGCATGTCAGCCGCCATGCGTTTCCCGCCGCCGGTCTTGAAGATTTCCGTAACTTCCCCGCACTTGGGACACACAAACCCGCTCATATTTTCAATGACTCCGATTACCGGGATGTTCAACTGCCGGCAGAAGTTGATGGACCGGCGGACATCGGCTGTGGCTACATCCTGCGGGGTTGTGACGACGACAGCGCCGGCGGGATTTTTCACGAGTTGACACACCGACAACGGTTCGTCACCGGTGCCGGGCGGGGAATCAATGATCAGGTAGTCCAGTTCGCCCCAGTCCACATCCTTCAGGAACTGCTTAATAACGTTCATCTTCATCGGTCCGCGCCAGATCACCGCGTCATCATGGTTTTTAAGCAGAAAGCCGATGGACATGACCTTCAGCCCGGCTTGCTCAACCGGCTGGATAGCGCCATTCTCAATCTGCACCTTAGCATTGTCGAGCTGCAACATCTTGGGAATGCTGGGCCCGTGAATATCCACGTCCAGCAGGCCGACCCGCTGGCCGGCAAGCGACAGGGCGACGGCAAGATTTACCGCGACCGTGCTCTTGCCAACACCGCCTTTACCGGACAAAACGATGATTTTATGCCGGATTGGACGCAGGCGATTCTCCAGCGCTTCCTGTTCGAGGAAGGCGTTCAAGTTCTCCTCTGATCCGGTGTTTTCCGTGGCACCAGCCGATTGTTTGCCCCCTTGGCGGGAAGTGGTTCCCGCCTCGCATCGATTCTTTTTTTGATCCATGTTTGTTCCTTTCATTGATTCAAGTCCCGGATATATTCAATGGCTTACCCGTCAAGACCATAGCGGCAGCTTTTTCGGCATGAAAAATCGTTGGCGTGAATTTTTATTGTAACAGCAAGCCAATGGTTTTCATACTAATCTTTCCCTTGCATTTTTTATAACTAACGCCCCAACAGGCGCTCCGATGTCCGCGGCAATCAAGGGGCACTTGACCGTAAGCAGAAAGAACACATTTTTATCCGTGTTAGACAAGGTTTCATAATTCCCCTGTCCCTTGGCGATAATCAGGTCGGCGCCGTTAAAACAGGCGCAGAATTCCTCCGAGCATTCCTCAACCACCGTACCGGGCGCATCTGATCCATTGGAAATAACCGGGACAAGCCGTAAAATGCCGGCCGTTTCTGCGTCCTCCAAAGTGGCGTCATTGATCACCGGAAAGCCCCGCACCGCAACTGTAATCTTTTCCACCGGGAGCGTTTCGATCAACAGGCGATCGAACACAATTTCACCGGCATTATCAGCCAGATAGAGGATGCGCCGGGCGGCCTGCGCCGCGTGAAACAGGTCTGCAACGCTGCCAACAAGCAAGCGATCCCAGATCGCATGCAAATGCGCGGACATGTCCTCTGGCGCAAGTCGCGTTTTAGATCCGGCATCCAGTAGATTGCCAGCGATAGCCAGACGCACTACGGCCTCGCGCGGGTCGGGTTGGCGCCGAGCGGTATCCGTCAAGGCGGGCAACAGATCGAGGGCGATTCTATTCATCCTGCCTTTGAGCAAGTGGTAAGGGTCTGCTTGTCCGGTTTCTTCGCGAACCCGGCGTTGGATGCGTTGCGCGATCGTTACCGGCATGACTGACCAGTCGGCTGCGGCGATATCGCGTAGTAAGCGTCGGAGCAAACATTCTTTGCGCAACCCGTCACCGGCCGACATCTCGACCGCCTCCGCCGCCTGGCGGACAAAACAGGGAATACATTCCAGCGCCGTTTTCATACTTGAATCAAGGCCTGTTCAATATCGCGGATGATAAACTCCACAGGTTCGATGCCAAGAGAAAGCCTGACTGTATTCTGCGCCACGCCAAACGTCGTGCGCCGTTCCGGCGGCAGATAGAGCATGGTCGTCAAATACGGGATGCAAATGAGGCTTTCAGTGGCGCCCATGCTGACCGCGTGGACAATCACACG
Organism: uncultured Verrucomicrobiota bacterium; assembly: GCA_964418925.1. Lineage (GTDB taxonomy): Bacteria > Verrucomicrobiota > Kiritimatiellia > JAAZAB01 > JAAZAB01 > CAYQNY01. Next base: position 11,847 of record CAYQNY010000046.1, on the reverse strand, counting down.
CAATGCGGAGATGAAGCGTTTGGCGTCATCCTGTGACTGGCCCACGTTAAACGCCATCATGCCTCCAACCCCGTTGCGCATCTGACGTCGGGCCACTTCGTAACCCGGATCGTCAACCAGCCCGGGGTAACGCAAGCAACTGATTTTTGACTGTCCCTTCAGCCATTCGGCCACGGCCAGCGCATTGGCGGTCATGCGTTCGGCGCGCAAGACAAAGGTTTTTAAACCGCGTTCAAGTAAAGAAGCTGAATAAGCGTCGAGCGTGGTTCCAATGGCCTGTCGCGTAAACCAGAGTTTGTCATAATCCTCTTTCGATCCGGCGATGGCGCCGGCCATCAGATCATTGTGCCCTCCCAACGCCTTGGTGGCGCTGTGAACCACCAGGTGAGCGCCCAGCGTCAGCGGGACCTGGTGATACGGGGTGGCAAAGGTATTATCCACGATCAGACGGGCGCCAACCTTGTCGGCCGCGTCGCGGGCGCCGGCGATGTCCACGATCTTGCACAGCGGATTACTGGGTGTTTCGACAAAAATCATGGCCGTGTTCGGTTGCACATGCTTGACCAGATCCGAACTCCGATCGGCGTCGAGCCAAGTTACCTGCACGCCAAGTCGTTCCAGGATAAGCGCCACCTTGTAGTGCGCTCCGTATATGTCGTGGAAAAGAATCAAGTTATCGCCGGCCTTTAAATAGGTCAGATAAACAAGCACGCAAGCCGCCATGCCGGAAGTGCAGACGATGCAGTCCTCGGCGCCCTCCAAAGCGGCCACTTTATTTTCCACCGCCCGTACTGTGGGATTGTCGTCCCGGTGATAGGTATAGCCGTCAATTTCTCCGTCGGTAATCCGGCGCAGGACCTCAAAATCGCGATACTCGTAATTCACGGCATTGACAATGGGGGTCACCATCGGCCGATTTCCGTATGGGGTCAATGGATCGGGCATGTTTTTTTCCTTTCGATGGTATTATAATTTCAGTGTTATGCCGACACCACACGGAAAGCAACGCCCCGGAAACGCTGTCCAGAGCGCGGCCACGGCCTTCATACCTGTGCAATGCAGGGGGTAAAATTTCTCGATAGCAAACCGCCGCAATGACTCCATTGTCCATGCAATTCGCTCATCCGAGGCCGAGTGCAGATGCATACCGCCAATAATTGCATACAACGGTTGGCCGCCGGTCAAATGGCGAATGTAGTCCAGCGTGTTGATCACACCGGCATGGGCACACCCGAGCAGAACAACCGTGCCACCGGAAGTTCTCAGAAAAATGGCTTGATCATCCTGAAACGGATCAATCTGCCGGCCCTTCGCATCAAGGCAAAACCACGGTTCGCTTTGTTCCTCGGAATGGGAGCGGGGGATTTCCCCGGTCAGAGTGAGGCCGGGGGCGATTTCAGTTGGGGCTGTAACTGCGCGAAAATTCGCACCCCCCTGACGCAACGCTTCGCGACAGCGGACCGGCATTCCATTGGTTCTTACGTCCGAATCTGTTTGTCGATATTTAGGCCGTAAGACACCCGGATGCGCATAGACCGTCGTTGCGTCCGCCGTGTTGGCCAGCGCATCAGCCAGGCCGCCGCAATGATCATAGTGTCCATGACTCAAAGCAATCGTGTCCACGGTATGCAGAACAACACCCAGTTTACAGGCATTGGCGATCATAAGATCGCTTTGACCGGTATCGAAAAGGATGCGGCGCGATCCCATATCGATCCAGAAAGCCAAGCCGTGCTCCGCCTTGAGGATCGGGCGGGACACGCTGTCTTCTACAAGAACCGTTATGGTAACCGGTGATGACATGATTTAAAATTGTCCGGTTGTAAGCAGGACCAGCGTGCAGGCAGACGTCGCTTCAATGCCCTGTTGTTGCAAGCGGGCGGCCAGCTCCGGGTTTTCGGAGCCGGGATTAAAGATTACCCGGCGCGCGCCGCTACTTAGCATATCTTCCGCGACCGCCTGCTGGTTGCGGGCGGCTAGATAAACCGTAATCGTATCAATCGGATCGGGAATAGCCCGCAATGACGCATAAACGGGGCTGCCATCAATTTCCGTAATAAGCGGATGCACCGGATAAGGTGTGTGGTTTTTTTCCCGCAGCAACACAACCGCCTTATAACTATAGCGATCAGGTTTATTGCTGGCGCCGATAACAGCGACGTTCATGGGCTGCTCCTATTTTCAGCGGATGAATACATTTGGCCCGCAATATTTGATTGTGCTATTACATGTGTCTTCAAACGCGCCACAACGGTTTCTCCCGCGCGCACAATATCACCCGGCCTGGCCAGCACTTGAACGTCGGCTGCAGGCAGATACATATCAAGCCGCGATCCGAATTTCATCATCCCGATGCGTTCGCCCATGGCCACGCCCACCGCCTGATCGTGATCCGGCCAATAGACCACCCGGCGGCAGACCGGTCCAACGATCTGGGTCACCAGGCAACGCGTCTGTGTCCCGGTTATGAGAATTTTATTGTGCTGATTGACCTCGGATGATTTCTCCTGGAATGTGAACAGATGCCGGCCCGGGAAATAGCCGAGAAAGACAGACTGCCCCGCGAGGGGTGCGCGATTGACATGCACGTCAAACAGGCTCAGAAAAATGCTGATGCGCACGCAATCAGTTTTGAGGTATTTATCCTCGTTCAAGCGCGTGACCGACGTCACTTTGCCGTCGGCGCCGGCAACAATGGCCGTTTTATCGCTGGGAGGCGTCCGGTCGGGATCGCGAAAAAAGAATAAAAAATAGGCAATAAATACCAGCGCCGGGATCGCGCACAACCAAATGAGCCAGCGTCCGGAACATTTCCGCCACCGAAGCAGAAGAGCGAGCAAACCAAACAACAAAATAACGATAATGACGAACGGTATAACTTCCGGTCGAATGGACATAATGACCTTCTCCTAAGGCAGCGTTTTTAGCCGCAACCAAATTTATCTTATCGCCTGTCCTTGTTTATAGCAGTGCGAATTTCGTTTGAAAAAGACGGCGGTGATTCCGGCTCATCTGCGCCGTTCCCGTGTTCGCGCATACACGAGTATAGCGCTTCGCGCGGCGCCGGCGCATCTGAACCAGACTTACCTTGTTTTTTCAAATCCCGCTGCGCGGGAAGCAAAATTCGCCCTGCGACTATACCGCGCAATCCCGATTTTACATCGGGATTGCGCGGAGTAAGAATCTCATTACACGTTCTCGTTTTTTTTATTCAAAAAGTGGCGTCCATCCCGTATGTTGTTGAGCATTAACCAGCAGTACTCAAACAAATATCAGAAAGGATGCCATGAAATCTTTTACTGAAAAATCGCCGGCCGGATTACCGGCACTCTTAACTGCTTTGACCGCGTCATTTTCAAAGGCCATCTCCGAACCATCAATTATCCCGAAGGTCTGGATAAGTTTATATCCGCCCGCGGCCTCATAGCCAAAATCCCGCATTCCCGCCGCTGGCGTGTGACAACCAACGGCCATGCTTTCATGAGCATGGCCATCAAACACCACGCTGAGTTTTATCCGGCTTCTCTTGCCGCTTGACTTCGCTCATCTTCTCCGCAAAACTGTTTGCGCGCGGCAGGTTTAAAGTTCAGTATTCAAGGTTCACGGTTGGGTGCCTGGCGATCTTCATCCACGTTGTATTGATGGGATTCGCCCCCGCTTGACAAAATTCAAGACGATACCGTCCACAATGTCACGCGCGTGCCAGACCCGAATCGGAAGTCGCCGGGATAGGCGATATCCGGATGCCTCAATTTCGCGCGCCACGTCTTTCGTGGTCATCGCCATAAAATTTCTTCTCGGGTCGTCGTCTTGCACATGTTTCGGATAGACGGAAAGTAATCCGTTTTCCGCCAACACTTCATGCAGCGTCGCGTAAAGATCCTTGCGTTCAGATACACTTAGAAAATGAAGCATATCATAAAGTAAGGCAACGTCACAATTCCTGCCATCCGGCAAAGGCATTAATATGGACAGATTGCAGGCGGTCCGTAGATTTCGCAGGCCAAGCGCGTCTGCTTTGCGCCGCGCTTTTTTCAAAATGCGCGGATTGTTGTCCACCGCATACACCCTGCCATTCGCTCCCACAAGCCGTGCGGCCGGAATGCAGAAATTGCCGGGACCGCAACCGAAATCAATTACAATATCACTTTTTTTGACACCGATTTGCTGCAGAAAATTCACGCCGTTCGTGCTTTCCCACTGCGCCGTTTTCCTTCGTAATGCGGGATTCAACTCATGAAAGATATGGCTTGATTCGCGCCGAATCCAGCGCGCTATATTGCTGGTGCTGGTTATGTTCATGTTTTTTCAACTGGCTTAGACAACACCGACACCGTAGAAGCGGTCCCGGCGCCACCGTTCATGCTCTCCCCATTCTTTTTGTCTGTCGATCAGAGGCGCTGCGCGCCGGCCCGTGATCTTCAGAACGAGTTCATCATCCGCCAACAGCAGCCGCTTCGATATTCGTCCTGTGGTCAGGAGTTGATATGCTTCGTTGATAATCTTGAATTTTACCGAGTCGCCACTCACCGTATCGGGGTGATAACGCTTGGCAAGACGTCGAAAGGCCCTGCGAATCTCATCCGGAGTTCTGCCTAATGTCAGCAGAACCAACTGCGCTCTCTCTGCAAGCGTAACCCCCTTGATGTCATCAGTATTTCCCAATGTTTGTGTCAATGTCCTCACGACGACTGGCCAAACTCCTTATCAAGTAGTTTTGTCACTTGATCCTTGCTTTGGATGCTGGTTGTGGCGGCCGCGACTTTACCGTTCTTGAAATACACCGTGAATGGAAGCCCCATGAAGGATGCGCATTCCGATAGATTTTTGATGCAATCCGCCGCCGGGATGTCAAAATCCATGTCGCGGAACGCGACCTGCAGGTACTGACTTTCCCGTTCTTCCATAATGCGGTAAACAGGAATGCACATGGGTCCCATCCGACCGCAACAGACCATCACATTCTCATTATTTTTCAGGACTTCCTTAACTTCTTGTTCTGTTTCGAGATGTTTCAGATTTGTGTCTAGCATTTCAATCTCTCCTTCCAAGGTATTGTTATCCATGGCGGCCATGCAGCCTTGGCCTGCGGCTACCACTGCTTATTTATAGACAGGATCACAGACATCCCCGCAGGCAAACACGCCCGGCGCCAAGGAAGCGTGCCGGCCCCTTTTCATAACACCGTACGATTTTTTCATGCCTTTTGGACGGTTAATGGTCATCTTGACATCCACTTCAGCGCTTAAGAGTATCAACCCAGCGAACAGGTGCCCGGCGGACATGTCCCGGTCGGGCACGATGAAGAATCATTTCCACCGCTTCCGCCAGCGCTGAACGTTGACAGTTGTTTCTTCGGGTGTGATGCTCCACATTTTGGGCATTTGGGCGCTGGCTCGGAGAGACTCCTGGCCAGGTAATCAAACATTTTGCCGCATTTCACACACTTGTATTCGTATATAGGCATTTCTTATTACTCCTTGCTCTCTTTGTTCCGTTCATCCCGCATTGGGAATATCATGGCTTCGGCAAATACCGTTTGAAATTCCGGGTCGCGCGACAGGTCGATGTGCTGTGTCTGCCGTGCGATAGCTTCCACGCGTTTTCTGGCGGCAACGCTCAGAAGCCCCCATTTCGCGCCGCTGAGAGAAGCGTTGCCGACATACACAATCCGCTCGTGGTCAATCCCTTTGGGCAACAAACCGATTCGTTGCGCATGATTGCGACGGATGAAATTACCGAAACCTCCCGCAATCAACACGGACCGGATATCGTCGACGCGAACTCCCGCCTTTTTGAGAAGAATGGAAGTGCCGGCGCGAATAGCGCCGGCGCCCAACTGAACTTCGCGAATGTCCCGCTGGGTCAGCACGATCGGTTCTTCAGCCTGTCCACGACTGCGATCGGCCACCAAAAATTCCGTTGTGCCGGCATCGGTCACGCGTACACGCCGGGCCAGCGCCTTGGAGAGATGGGCCGGCAATTCGGTTGGCGGAAGCAGTTGCCCCTCCGGCGTTACGATGCCGTGGTTCAGCAACTCCGCCACCAGATCAATCAAGCCGCTGCCGCAAATGCCGCCGGGCGGCGCATTGCCGATGGTTCCCAAATGCACGTCGTCATCCAAAACGATTTTTTCAATGGCGCCGCGCGCGGCCCGCATGCCGCAGGCAATGCGCGCGCCTTCGAAAGCCGGACCGGCCGCCGTGGATGCGCTCCAGAGTCGCCCTTCGTGGGCCAACACAATTTCCCCATTGGTTCCGATGTCCACCAGCAGAACCGGCGCTTCGCGTTCAAGAATCCTTGCGGACAACATTCCCGCGGCGGTATCCCCGCCGACAAACCCGCCAATAATCGGAAACACATAAGCCATGCCGCAGTGCGCGATCGGTATGCCGAGGCGCCGGGCGGCCATCATAAGTCCTCGCGCATGGGCCGGCACAAACGGAACCTCACCCAGAAACCGGGAATCAATCCCGCAGAGAATCTGCTGCATGGTGGTATTGCCGGCCAGGGCAACTTCGTAAATCTGTTGGCGCTCCACCGATGATTCCCGGCACATACTTTCTATCATCGCGGCCAGTTCACGGGTTAAAACACCCTGCGTGTTTTCCAGACAATCCGGGCACGAAGTGGAATGGCGGATGCGGGATAACACATCGTCTCCAAAGCGGATCTGCGGATTTATCCGTGACGTCAGCGCTTTCTCCTCGCCCGTGCGCAGGTCAACCAAGGCCCCAACGAGCGTTGTTGTTCCGATATCAAACGCCACGCCATAAGCCTGGGACGTTGTGTCGCCCGCTTCAAAATCAATCAGCCAATTATCCGACAGAACCGCCGTGCCCTTGAATCCATACGCGCGCAGCAGGGCGGGCAGCTTGCGCAAGATGTGAATATCCGTTTTGAAGGAACCCACCGCCTGTTCAAGCCGCAACAGGTCCGGCATCTCATCGTCCAGGGAAGGAACAGGCATCTCCACAAAAAGCTTGCGGATGGCAGGCGCAACTTCAATTTTATCACCGGCAGAAGTCTCAAGGATTTGGTGCTGGTCGGCAAAGAGGGAAGAGGCGGGAACATGGATCGTGATGTCATGGCGCACGGACGTCTGACATGCCAAACGCCAGCCATCCAGAATCTCTTCGTTGCTGAAGGCCTTTTGATCCGCCGCGGAGGCGGGACATACCCCCTCCGTGATCTGCACTTTGCACTTTCCGCAGGCGCCCGCACCGCCGCAGGGCGTGTCAATCGTAACGCCTATGCTCGCCACCGCCTCAATCACTTTGGTTCCCGGCAAAACGTAGAGGGACCTTCCTTGAGGCTGGACCGTTACTCGACAGTGTTTCTCACGCATATTTCACGTCCTTATCATTTAAAACGCACTGGGGACAGGCATTCCCGACTTTGAATACCAGAACAATATCCGCTTTATCCCCGCAAACTTCAAACGCCCGTTCCACATCCGACGTCCAGGAGACATCGTCGACCTTGCGCCAGGGGCGCCGGCAGTAACGCCAGGACAGTCTGTTTCTGGGCCGCGTCGTGCCGGCGCCCATCGTCTGTTTCGTACCAAGCGTCGTAATCAGACGCTAACTTCCCAAAGTCAAACCGGCTGTAAGGCAATGATCTCATGGAGTTTCACTTCAGCTTTCCTCACATGCCGACGAGTCACAGCGTGTGTCGCGCCCGCAACAAGTGCGCCCCGTGCTTTCAAGCGGACAAGCATCGGTACCGCCACGGGAATTTGTGCCGCCCTTGACGACAATACTGCCGCTAGTTCCTATGAGCCGCCGGACTTTGCCCTTGCATCGCGGGCAATCGCTGACCGGGTTATCCTTCATTTGCTGGAATAACTCAAAGCGGTGTCCGCAATTCCGGCATTCATATTCGTATGTCGGCATGTTTATCTTTTCCTTTATGAATCTTGGTTTATGCCCGCGTTTTCCCCGGTGTCAAATAGTGTGGAGTTATCAACCAGCGCTGAAAATCCCCATCCGCATTGAAAGTTTTTCTTTGCCTGATTGTCATGCAGAATTTTTATATTCATTTTTTCGACAGGATTCACAGGATCAACAGGATGATATGTTCTTGTCAATCTGACCACTGATCTCTGACTTCTGGCATATGCTATGCATGCCGGACAAAGCTTCTCTATTCTGGCCAGCACCTTCGCAAATCCGCTTTCCGGCCACTGTCTGGCACAGATGCAAAACGGGCAGATCCGACAAAGGAACGCTAATACACGCGTCATCATTTCAGTCTTGATTCCTCCAAATTTTACTGGTTAAAAATACATTCTATCAGCGACCATGTATTGAAACTCTGGTCCTTCTATCTCATTCGGTTTTGTATGCCGTATTATTCCGACCAATTGCTCGGCATCGCTTCGTCTTTTCTGAGAGACGAGCATATCTTTTGCTCCCGCCAAAGCCCCGTTGCCGAATCGGACGAATTTGTTTTTGTCTGTTCTGGGCAACAACCCAATGGCCATGGCATTTTCTATATTCATAAAATTCCCAAAAGCGCCTGCGAGGTAGATCTTATGCACCTTGTTAATATCCGTTTTATAATATTTGATCAGCAGGTCCTGGTCAATACGGAGTCCGGCCTTTGCCATTATCAACTGGTTGATGTCATCCTGGGAGATACTGATACTGTCGGTCAGATAATAATTTTCTTTGACACGGGCTCTTTCATTCATAATGCCATTTCTTAACATTTCCGCGAGCAGATCTATTACACCGGAGCCGCAAGTGCCCAACGGGGGCTTGTCTCCAAGAGTCTTGAATTCCGCCTTGCCGTTCCTTATTTGAACATGCGTTATAGCCCCTTGAATTGCTCCGACGCCGCACCGGATTTGATAGCCTTCGTAAGCTCCGCCGGCTGCGCAGGAAGCAGTCATGATTTTTTCTCTGTTGCCGATCGCAACCTCCCCGTTCGTGCCTATATCGATGATCATTGTGATTTCCTGTTTTTCGTACAGCCTTGTGGCGATAATATCTGCGACGCAATCCGCGCCCGCATGACCGCCAATCAAAGGCGGTCCATACGCCATGGCCTCCGGATGCACCGCCAGCCCAAGACTTCGCGCCTTTCGTGTTAAGCTTCCATTGTTGAAAGGCTCAAACGGAATTACTCCCAAATCATGCACATTCTGCCCGAAGAAGATACTTCGCATGGTGCTGTTGCCGACAGCGACGACATCGTAAATATGACCGGTAATTTCTCCCTTCTCAAAACCGGACTGGTGTTCGAGTTCGGCGATACTTTTGTTTACGCCATCAATAACAGCACCGTGCAGTTCCATGAGTCCATTTTCGTGGTCTCTTGCGTACCCAGTCCTGGAGATGACGTCGTTTCCGTACGCGATTTGAGGATTCTTGCTTGCCATGGGCCTGCCGACATTTTCTCCTGTTTCCATATCTACCACCTGCATGACCAGCGTCGTAGTCCCCACATCTATCGCTAACCCCAAAATCTTTCCAAGATAGGGGCCTAAGTCCTCGCCGGTATGATACATGACTCGGCTATCTTTCTTGAACACCCACGGATTTAGTTCGCTCTCTGTTTCTACAACATCCGTCAGAATTGTGTACTTACCGAAATCAGGAATAAACACTCTGATGTCGCCGGCCAGCCGCACTACTTTTGCCTGACAGGCGAGTCTTTGACCCGCAGGCAACTTGCCTTCGTATAGAAGCTCCCTCTCAACCTGAGTGAGCTCGGAAAGGCATTCTATGTCATGCTCAACCCTGACTGTGTCTTTGCCGCATATTCCCTGACCGCCACACTCGGAATCGATTTCCACACCGCCGATCTTTCTGATGTGAGCCAGAACGCTTTCACCAACAGTTACATCCACGCCGTCTCTTCCTCTTGCGTATTGAGGAAAATACATTTTTGCCATTTTAAGTTCCTCCGATTTCTTTGGTTTCAGTCATCCCAATCAAATCCATTAGCCTTAAACCATCCGTCTTCCGGCAGAGAATGAAAATATACATCTATACCACCCCCATACCATAGAAATGTTCTCTCCTCCATTTCTCGTATTTTTTCCATTCTTTCTGCTGATCGATCAGCGGCTCAACCTGTCTTCCTGTAACCCTGACAATCAGCTCATCATCCGCCAATAACGGCCTCTTCAGAATTGTGCCTTGCGTAAGGAACTCATATGCTTCGCTAATAACCTGAAATCTTTCCGTGTTGCCACCGGCCGTATCGGGATGATACCGTTTCGCCAGCTTACGATAGGCCTTGCGGATATCGTCAGGAGTTCTTCCCAAGGTCAAAAGAACCAGCTTGGCTCTTTCCTCTAAAGTGACGCCTTTGATGTCATCAATGTCCTCAGGCGTTAAGGCTAATGTCTTCACGATGGCTTATTGAATTCCTTATCCAGTATTTTCGTCACTTGATCCTTGCTTTGGATGCTGGTCGTGGCCGCAGCGACTTTTCCATTCTTGAAATACATCGTGAATGGTAATCCCATAAAAGATGCGCATTCCGGCAAATTTTTGATAAAGTCTGCCGTAGGAATGTCAAAATCCTGGTCCCGGAACGCAACATGTAGATACTTGCTTTCTAATTCTTCCATGATACGGTAAACGGGAATACACATTGGGCCCATCCGGCCGCAACAGACCATCACATTCTCATTGTTTTTCAGGACTGCCTTAACTTCTTGTTCCGTTTCGAGATGTTTCAGATTGGTGTCCAGCATCTTATTTCTCCTTTTCTTTTTGGTTTGTAGATTGCGGCAAAATCGGCGAGCACGACCTGATATCTTATCCCAGCGAACAGGTGCCGGTTGGGCATGTTCCAGTCGGACAGGAAGAAGAACCGTCACTACCACTTGCCACGGAAGTGCTGAATGCGGACAACTGCTTTTTTGATTTTGATGCGCCGCATTTAGGACACTTCGGCGCCGGATCAGAACTGCGTCGGGCTAAATGTTCAAAATTTTTCCCACAGCTTTCACATTTGTATTCATATATAGGCATTGTTCACTCCCCTTGCTTGGGTTGAGTTTCTGTCTTTATCATTTCATCAAGCACGTGCGAGTACGCTTTTTCTGAGCGCAGTCCCACAAGACGCTGGTTTTCTTTACCTTTGCTGAAAAAAATTACAGCAGGAATCCCTCTGATTTTATACTTGCGTGCGAGACCGCGTGCCTCGGGATGATCAAGAGAGACTTTGCATACCACTGCCTTTCCTTTGTATTTGTGCGCCAGTTTTTCGATTGTCGGACTCAGTATCCGGCATGGAGGACAGGAATCTGAAAAGAAATCCGCTAAACACGGAAGATTAGCGTTAAGCACATACTTCTTGAAATCAGCTTCGCTGTTGACATGAATCAAAGCTTCTTTCTTCGACTTATGCTCTGCTCCAGCTTCCTCTGGTGTATCTGCGACAGTCTTTAGCGCTTGTGAAGTTTCTTTGCCGCTTCCACTCCGTACCGAAGCATACGAAAATGTTAACAGCGCCCCCAAAAGAGCGCCTACAATTGCGCCGCGAAACGGATTTGCCGTCAACGGACATGTTCCCGATGCGCATTTTCCGAAATATCCCATCAACGCGCCGATTCCGGCGCCAATCAAGATTCCTATAACCAAACGTATTGTCATGATTTCATCCTCACTTTATTAACGGGCTAACGCAGAGCACAGTGCTCCTTCATCCCAATATTCAAATATTACGATAAAATAAGACCAAACGTTACGCAATAAAAAATTCAGGATTCCTGATCCTTTGTATCCCAGCTTTGCTGGGCAAGCTTGGTGTTTACCCCGTAAAGCGGGGTCTTAGCCTGCATTATTCATGAAAACTATATTTTCATTCATAAGCATTTCAAAGCCA
>CAYQNY010000045.1:0-19385 GCA_964418925.1 uncultured Verrucomicrobiota bacterium | reverse complement strand
GAATGAAGTCCTCAGTGGCCGCGGAAGAGTCATGGCCCAATGGTTACTGCCCTTGGTATTCCCCATTGCTTTGCTCGCTAGCGTATTCCTCATACATTGGTCGATCCCGGTTGTCTTAACTGTATCCCTAATCCTGATGGCTTTGTGCCAGTTTGTTCTGAAGCTTGTTGAAAAAAACAAGTATCCCAACTGGTACGGCTTCTTCACTATGTTCGTATTCTGGGGCATCATAACTATAGGGGGCATGCAGATTCACAAGGCCGTGCTGGATTCAAGGGAGGCAAACAGGAAACCTAGATTCGTGACAAAGCTTAATGGATTTGTTCTGAGCGACATGGTTGTTACGAATACCATAGAAGTAGCACAGCAGGACAATAAGTATACTCTGCACGTCGAGGTATGGAATGAAGGAGACGCCTTGGCTGAGAATGTTCTTCAGGCAGTCACCGTTCCAGTCTGGATGGATGTAGCTTTCCCATCTGGATGGACGCAGGGGAGTGCACCTTACAGACCGGGGTTCGGAACTGAGGAAACCGGATTCAAAGCATTTCTGTCTCCAGAGGCATACAGCCGTATAGTCCACCCTCACAACTGTGATTTATTCAATGTGGTTATTTGCCTTACGAACCAACCACCAATCAACCCCTTCAATGTCAAGTTTACCACTCACGCAAAAGGGCTTGAACATATTCGCGTCGTTCCTGTCAGGTTGCTCCCACAATGACCATGTCCCATCCATCACATGATATTTGGGGTCAAACCTTCAAATAACGATTAGCAGCTCTGCGTCGCCTCAACAGGAGACAGGGACACATCTCGCCACGCACTGGGCGTGGTCGAGACATGACCCCAATCCCCCCTTGATGCCCCTATCCCCCTCTGGAGAAGCGACTGAGATGCTGTGGGGGCGCATAGGTTTAATCTGCCAAAAAATGATATTGCCTAACGGACATGTGACAGGTAACCTTTAAAAAAGAGAATAACATCATGAGAATTGAAATCGAAAGGGAAGGTGATGGCCGGTGGATCGCGGAAGTTCCGGATATTCCGGGAGTCATGGCCTGATCAAACAGTTATGCAAGGACTGCCATGATATGAAAACCACCCAGCCTCACCGCAATGTGCAGCAAAAGGGTGCGCCGCCAGCCGACGGTATTCATGCGCTGGTGCCGCGGGAGAAGATGTGCGCCGGGGCGCGCAAGTACAGCGATTTTGTCAATGGTGTGCCGGGCGCGCCTTTTTTTCAACGGGAATTCGGTTTTATGTGCCTGGATCGCTGGCACAAGGAGGGGTTGCCCGAGGGCGTGAATCTGGATGGCTTCTTCCATTATGACCCGCAAGGGGCGTACTCCATTTTCCAACTCGGCTGGACCGACGCGGCATTTTCGCCCGCCTTCGACGAAGAGGTGCTCGAGGATCGCGGCGAGTACGAGGTTGTCCGGGACAGTGCGGGCCGGCATGTCCTCTTTTTCAAGGGACGGCGCAGCGGCTTTATGCCGGAGTACCTCGACCATCCGGTGAAAAACCGGAAAACGTGGGAGGAAAACGTCAAATGGCGCCTCGCCCCCACGACGCCGCAGCGGTATACCAACACCGCCATGCAAATGCAGAAAGCCAAGGAGGCGGCGGGCCAGGGAATGGTCATGTTTCAGCACGTCGTGGGCGGATACATGTACTTGCGCAGCCTCATCGGCCCCATGGACCTGCTCTACTTCGTTTACGACGAACCGAAATTGCTGCACGACTGCATGGAAGCCTGGTTCAAACTGGCGGATGCGGTGATTGCCCGCCACCAGGAGCACATCACGTTTGATGTGCTCTTTTTCGGCGAAGACATCTGCTACAACCACGGGTCGCTCATTTCCCCGGATATGATTCGCCGGTACCTGTTCCCGTACTATCAGCAACTCATCACGAACATGAAGGCCCGGCAGATCGACCAGAAACGGCATCTGCATTTTTCCGTTGACACGGATGGCTTTGCCAATTCCGTGATCCCCCTCTACCATGATATTGGCATGGATATAATGATGCCGTTTGAAGTTGCCAGTGGCTGTGACGTGGTGGCGATCGGCAGACAGTATCCCGACCTGATCATGAGCGGGGGGTTTGACAAGCGGATCCTCGCCCGGGACAAGGTGGCGATTGATCGCGAGGTGGAGCGGATCTTCCCGGTCATGCGTGCCCGTGGCGGATACCTGCCCACCTGCGACCACGGGGTGCCCGAAGAAGTTTCGCTCGAAAACTACCTTCATTACCGGAAACGGTGTCTCGAATTGGGTGGGTGATCATGCCCGCCCGGGGGATCAGGGTCAAACCATAAATTAAATTTTGGTGGCCGGCGAAATATTAATTTCTATTTCATGGTTTGAGCCTATGCGCCGGAAAAACCGGCGTATTTGGTCAACGAAAGCAGGAACATGTCATCGGAAGCAACGATACCCGGGGCATATCCCGTTACCAGTGGTCCGCTTTTTCACTTCTTCGGTTACTACGACAAGTTTCAGGTCGACGCGACCGGAACGCGCTTGTTGACGCTTGAAGTCGATTTCATGGATCGGACGCTCAAGGGCAACGAGACCGCCCGCATTTGCGTTATAGACATGGCCGACGGCAACCGGCTGAAGCATCTGTCCGAAACTTCCGCCTGGTGCTGGCAGCAGGCAGACATGCTCCAATGGCTGCCATCCGCGCCAGACCGGGAGATCATCTTCAACTTTCGGGTAAAAGACCACTTTGCGTGCCGCACGCTCGACCTGGAATCCGGCAAACAACGCACCTACGCAAGACCGATCTACACGCTTGACGAGGAGTTCCTGAAGGAATACGCCTATCCCATTATGCGCGAATGCGTAAGGTTTTATCTGGATTATTTGAAGACCGGAGATGACGGGCGTTATCATATTCCCGAATCCGCTCCCTATGAAACATGGCTGCGGTGCCGCGATACAACCTCGGACCTGGCGCATATTCGTAGACTGTTCAGCGCGTTTATAGACACCGCCAATAAGTTTAGCCAAGACAGGGAACTGGCCGACTGTGCGGATGAGGTGCTCGATAACCTGGCTGATTTTATCCATACCGAGATTCCTGAAGGTACGGAAATAGAAGGAAAACCCCAGCCGCGAACAAAAGTCATGTCCTGCGGTATCGATATTAAAACAGAAACCCCCGCTGATGTCAGTTATCGTGGCAAAGATGGCCAGGTAGCGGGTGGGCATGTCGCCAATGCCCAACTGTCGCCAATTTTCCCCGTCGGCCTGGTCGGGCTTGACACAAAGGGAACCGAGGAGTTTGAGATTCTGGAAAACACGCTCCGGTGTTTCGATCCCGTCGGAATACACGGGCACACTATCAGGCCGATCTGCCTGGCCCGTATGGGTATGTCCGAGGTGATGGAATCCGCGCTGAAGGACTGGGCCGGTCATTACCAGTTATTCCCGCAGGGATTATTCTGTTATTTCAGGAGAGACTATAAAGAACTGGACGAAAAAGGATTGTATGCAAATGCTTACAGCGCTTCACACCATACGATTATCGGGCTGACCAACAATGTAAAGATACTGGCCGGCCAGCCGGAAGAACGCATAGATTTTCCAAAGAGGCCGTTCGCCCATATGGCCATGGAAGCCGGATCGATACTCGAAACCGCCATCAATGAAATGCTGCTCCAAAGCTACAGCGGTAAGATACGGGTATTCCCCGCTATTCCCGAAGGCTGGGCCGGAACGTTCAAGCTCCATGCCGTCGGCGGATTTGTCGTAACTTCGGAGCGTAAGAACTCGGAAATACTCTATGTTGCCATAGAAAGCAAAGGTGGTAAGATATGTTGTGTTATCAATCCGTGGGAAGAAAAAGAGCCTATTCGTATTCGCGACTTGACCGAAGACAAAGATATTTGTTCAGGCGAGTACAGTGAGATAGAGTTTGATACCTGCAAGGACCACGTCTATCTCGTCGAACGAATCGCAAGCCCGATTTCGGATTTGAAACATGAAAAAATAACCGGCAAAAAAAATCAACGCCCCAAACAATCCGGCCAGGCTATACTCGGCAAGGCCAGGCAGTTTTAGAAATGTAAAACAATGAACGTGCTTTTTATCATGACGGATCAACAAAGGGCGGATTGCCTGTCCTGCGCGGGCCATCCAGTATTGGAAACGCCCAACATGGACCGCCTGGCGGCTGAGGGAACGAGATTCACCAATACCTTCGTACAGTCGGCGGTATGCGGGCCTTCGAGGGCGTGTTTTTATACAGGCCGCTACGTCCACTCACACAACAGCAGGTGGAACGAAGTACCGCTGCGGTTCGGGGAAAAGACGTTAGGCAACTATTTTGAACAGGCCGGCAGACGCGCCGCGGTAATCGGAAAAACGCACACCTATGCCGAGAGTTCCTTGCCGGATTTCGTAACACCATATAAAGAGTCCGCCCCGGGAACCCTTAACAGAATCGATTCAGTGGGTTTCGAATATATTACCGGTGGCGCAGCCTGCCCCGCGGTTGGCAGCCATAAGTATAGAAACTATCTGATCGGGTGCGGATATAACGCCGAGGAACTGAAAGTAACCAGTTTGGGAATGCACCCGGCCAGGGATGATAAACAAGCCGCCGGAGGCGACAAGTTCGCCCTGCTCAGAAGCCCTTCCTATGTCAACGCGGAACATTCGGAAGTGCATTATTTAACCGATAACGCAATCCAATATATGCGGGAAACGGATTTGCCGTGGTTTCTGCACCTGTCATACTTCCGGCCCCACCATCCGAATTGCGCTCCCGCGCCGTATAACACGATGTACAAGGGCGCCGACTGCCCTTCTCCGATCCGCGACGAGTCGGAGCTCTCGCATCCGCTGTGGGACGAATTCCGCAAGGAACGCATTGGAACAATGTTCGATGACGAGAAATACTGCCGCGATTGGCGCGGTGTGTACTACGGCCTGATACGCGAGATTGATGACAACCTCGGCAGGCTGTTCAACTTTATGGACCAATCCGGCTTGATGGACAACACCTTGATAGTTTTTACCTCCGACCACGGAGAATTCGCCGGTGACCACTGGTTCAGAGAAAAAGAAATGTGCCATCGCGCCTCGCATCAGGTCTCCTGTATAATCCGCCATCCTGACGGTCCCAGAGGCAAACTGAACCACGCCTTCGTGGAAAGCGTTGATATCGTCCCGACCTGCCTCGATGCCGCCGGACTGCCCGCTTCCGACCGCGTGCAGGGCCGCAGCCTGCTGGGCCTGCTGGACGGCACCGTTCCCGCAAACTGGCGCAAGGCGACTCATGCCGAGTGGACGTTCGAATACTACCTTACGCCGACGCAGATGAAACTGCCGCCTGAAAAATGCCGCGCCCTGATCCGGCGCGACGAGAATTATCTCTATGCCCACTTCAACGGCCTGCCGGACCTCCTGTTCGATCTGAAAAAAGACCCCGACGAATTGCATAATGTTGCCGATACCCCCGCTTACAAGGATATCCAAGCCGGCCTGAACCGCGAAATCCTGGACTGGATATTGGAATCGCAGGATCCGCACCCGTTGAAATGGAGACGGAATTGGCCCTACGATACACAAAATGGAATGCGGCTGGACGAAAGCGTTTACACAGAGCGTCATAAACAGGGGGGAAACTGTCCTTGTCCACGAGATGATCGAAGTGAAAGGATTTCGAAATGCCGCGTAACGTTGCCTTGAAAACCGGGGTTCCTACGGACATGTCTTCATACCTGAGAAGGCATGAGATAGTATTTCTGTCTCCTCCATATCACGGGTGGGAAGGGCTGCCTCTGGGCAACGGAACCATGGGCGGACCTGTATGGTTCGATGAAAGGGGCTTACGCTTTCAATTGAACCATACTGATACATGGGAAAAGGGAATCCAGGGCGACAAAACACAAAATCCTACCATGTTTCTGCGATCGTGCGGTCAGCTTTTCATTCGGCATGCGGCGCCGGCATACGCATGGCTCTTCTCGAGACACTTTGAGGCAAGACTTTCTCTGCACCGCGCGGAGATGATTGTTGAGAATCATTCGGAATTCGGCCTTTTCAAGACGAAATCATTTGTTCATGCCAAGACGCCGGTATGTGTGTTTGACCACAGCGCTGCCTATGAGGGAACGCTTTCCGAAACAGGAGCGCCTTTGAGAATATCCTTTGAGCGTTGGGGAACCCCTGTTTTCCGCGGGTGGTATGTTGAACTGGATAAACAGGTCGGCGCTGACCGGGGCAGAACAGAGAGCGGAATGGATGGTCGCACGGTATGGATCACGCAGGTGCGTAACGGGGTGACGTTCACAGTTGCCATGCGCGTACAGGGAATAGAGGCCACTGCCAGGGTCATCCATGGCCACAGCGTTGAATTTGAAATTGCTCCTTCGCCCGTCCAGAAGTTCAGGCTCCTGGTGGCATGTGTCACGAATCATGACAGCAATGATCCGCGCGCTGATGCCATAGTGTGTCTGGATGATTTCGAGAAAAGCCCTCCATCCCGCGTAAATGCGACTCATCGCCGATGGTGGAAAGCCTTCTGGAACAAGTCCTTTCTGCATATTTCCAATGATTACTATGAGAACCTCTATTATCTGTATCTTTATCTCATGGGCAGTTCCTCACGCGGAAAATTCCCTCCTGTTTTCAATGGCGCTCTATGGACCTGGAACCATGATGTGCGCAACTGGGGGGACACTGTTGTCCACTGGAATCAGCAGCAGCTTACCTGGCCGCTGCCCGCCGCCAACAGGCTGGAGTTGATGAAGCCCTTCATGGACACCTATTTGCGGCTCACGAAAACAATGTCCCGGCAGGCGAAGGACCGCGGAATGGACGGCATCTTTCTCCCGGAGGGGCACAGTTTTTCAACCGCGAGTCCCCGGCGCGGAGCGGATACCCAAGTGCGGTCCGCATCATATAACGACTATTCCTTCACTGCCGCCGCGCAGATAGCCTTGCAATTTTTCTGGTATTATCAGTATAGCGGCGATATCGAATATCTGAGAGAAAAAGCATTTCCATTCATGGACCAAGCGGCTGACTTCTATCTCTCCGCCTTGGAGTGGGACCCGCAAGAGGAAGTGTTTTTCCTGCCTGCATCCTGCACGTATGAGATGGGGTCTAAACGCTTCAAGCTTTTCAAGAATGCTGTTACTGATTTGGCCATGATCCGGGCTCTATTTGATGCCTGCATAAAAGCCGGTGAGATTCTCGAATTGGATTGTGAGAAAAAGAACCGTCTGCATTCCGTGCTGGCGCATTTGGCGCCATTTGTTCTCAATGACCGCAATACGGAACACGGGGTAACGGTTGCCAGCGGCATTGTTCGCAAAACGAATGATTTGCCTGAAGAAGAAGACAACTTGTTTGGACTCCTGCATGCTCCCGTATTTCCCGCGGGTCTGGTGGGTCTTGCCGACAGGTCTTCACGAATGTTCACGGCGGAAATCAATACCCTGCATCATCTGCCGCCGGTAATGCATGCTGACTCAATTACTCCCCTGGTTCTGATTGCCGCCCGGCTGGGTCAGGTGAATGTCGCAATCAAGCGTCTGTCTTCCATGGTGCGCAACATTCAGCATTTTCCGAATGGTCTTTTCTTCAATCAAGGTCATTGGACTCAATACTCCCGTCGCACGGGAAAAAGGGAGGAAATACAGAGAGATTATCTGTATGACCGCGCCTGTCGTTACCAAAACGTGAAGGTCAAGAATTCCAAGGGCATAGTAACCCACGTCATGGACACGCCGATGCCCCCCTTTATCCAGCCGGGATTTGAATCCATGGCGAACTTTGCGGCAGGATTGCAGGAAATGCTGTTCCAAAGCTATGATCGCGTGCTTCGCGTTTTTCCCGCTTATCCCGGCAGTTGGGAAGGCGCATTTCTTCTGCGGGGAGTCGGCGGCTTCATGGTGTATTCCCGGAAAAGACAGAACCGCAATCCGGATTTTGTGGGGATAAGAAGCCTTTTGGGAAATGCCTGCAGCATTCATAATCCCTGGAAGTCCAAACCCCTCCTTCTTGATGAACAGCGGAAAGAACTCGACTACCGTATGAAGAAAAAGACCATCACGTTTTCAACGGAAAAAGGGAGAACATATTTCCTGTGCATACGTCGGAAACACATAGAATATGCCGTCTTCCCGGAAATCAGAAACAATGCGCCGAAAGAATATCAGGAGGCGCGGATAGGTTTGGACATGTAGTGGTGCCGGGGCCCAGTGCATACCTTCCTTGGAGAACAGTCTGTCATGAGAATAGTCCTGGCGAGTAGGGCAGGAGGTTAACGTACGATGAAGGACTGGCAAGCATTTATTTCACAATATGATTTGATCTACGGGGAGCCGCCGTCTTGCTGGCAAGATGGGGTTGTCATGGGGAACGGCAATCTGGGCGCGGTGTTCTTCGCCCAGGATTCCCTGGAATGGCTGGTGAACAAGACCGATGTGCTTGATTCCAGGACCCGCCCCGTCAAGCGGATCATACCTTTTGACGAGGCGAGAGAAATGGTGCGGCGTGGCGCGCCGTCGGCGGATTTTGAGCGCGAGGAACTCAAATCCCAGCCGGAGGGAATTGGACCGAAGACTTGTTGCCGACTGAAAGTCGATCTGGGCATGGGCAGGGGTGAAGCCCTGCCGGGTATCTACTCCCGGCTTTCACTTTACGATGCCACGCTCAGGGTTGCTTTGGACAAGCATCTCTGCCATCCACGGGCCGAATCATTTGTCAGGGCCGATGAAGACATGCTGGTGGTGCGCGTCAGTGATGTGTCGCCATTGGTAGCGTTCAAGACCGGCATACTATTCTCCCGTCCGGAAGATATTCAACTGGAGACGCCGGAACTGTGTATCGATCGCAACCGCCTGGTCATGCGCGTCAACATGCCGGGCGGTGAGAATTACGTTGCCGGACTCCAGATTGTTCCCGGCCCCGAAACGGTCTATCGGAGAGAACTCCTGAGCAAACTCCGGGAGAAGTACCATCCGCCCGTTATGGGCGATGTCAAACTCCGGGTTAATGGATGCCATGGGTCGGCGACCGCAGGCGGGAATTTCACCATCTTCCTGACCGTCGTGACAAATCGGGACACGGATGATCCGTTGGCCGAAATGCATCGTCGGCTCGATCGGGCGGCTTCTTCCGAATACGACGAACTGCGGGCATCTCACGCGACGTGGTGGGAGAAGTTCTGGCAAAAGTCCTGGGTTGAACTCGGCGATAAGGCCCAGGAGCAACTGTTCTATCATTCGCTGTATACATTGGGCAGTGCCTATCGTAAGGCGCCGTTATCCGGTTTGTGCGGACTATGTTATGGCCCCGGGTTCGGCCATACGCAAGTGACCCCCTGGACCGGCGATCTGCACCACGACCTGAATGTGCAGTGTCCTTTCTTCCCGGTACACGCGCTGAATCACAGTGAGCTTTTCGACGCCTATTTGGAGACTTACGATGCCTTTCTGCCGGAAGCCCGCCGGTTGGCTAAAGACGTGTGGGGTATTAACGGAGCGCACTTTGACATGTGCTTTAACGCCCGGGGCCGATCTGTCCTGGGCGGGGTGGGGAAATATCGCTATTTTTTCGGCGGGTCGTATGTGGGACTGATGCACTGCCTGTGCTGGAAGTATCGCCGAGACCCCGTGCAGTTGCGGGAAACGATTTATCCCTTCCTGAAGGAGATTCTTGAATTCTACCAGCACATGATGAAAAAGGGTGATGACGGAAGGTATCACATCCGTCCGGCGCATGCGGTTGAACTGGACATTATGGACTGTGCCGACCCGGTGCAGACAATCTCCATGTTGCGCATCTGCCTGGAAACCGCCCTGGAAGGGGCGGCGATTCTGGATACGGATGAAAACCTCACCGCCCGATGGAAGGACATGCTCGATCATCTTCCCGAGTATAGCATGGGTATTGATGCCAGGGGGCGGGAAGTCGTCGTTGACGGCGTGGGCATACCACCGGACCATCATGTCGGCCAGGCCGGCTGTCTGCATCCTGTCTATCCCTGTGGAGAGGTGGACGAGTTCTCCGCACCGCAAACCATTGCCCTTTATGACCGGACGCTGGATTCTGTAGTAGATAAGACCGCTCAGAAGGTCTATGCCGCTGATGGAGGCTTCCATTATCGTTGTGTCTGGCAGTGCTTCTTCCGCGCGATGACTGCCCTGCGTCTTGGACGTTCGGAGGAATTCTGGACTGACTATCTCCCCATGTTTCTGCGCACATACAGCAAACCCAATGGCCTGGTGAGTCACGACGCCGCCGTAATCGTCGATCCGGACGCGAGCGAGGCCAACCTGGAGACAATACCGGATGACGTTCTGCTCGATGTGGATGAGAAGATGCCGGTCTTTGAGCCTTGGCACGGTTCCGGCGGCGGCAGCAGCCCGAATCCGCGAGCCAAGGAATTCAGCATTCCCCTGGTTGAGGGCAACGCCGATTACCTGACAATGATGACAGAAACACTCCTGCAAAGTCACAACGGCATCATTCGCGTTTTTCCGGGATGGCCCTCGGACAGGAATGCCCAGTTTGTCAACTTGGTGGCTGAGGGCGGTTTCACAGTATCCAGTCGTTTCATTGATGGAACCGTTCAGTTCATCAAGATCGGCCAACAGCGATATGAAGGCAATCACGTTGCGACGAGCGTTCACATCAAGTCGCCGTGGACGGGCAAGGTTCAGAAACACAACCTGCCGGATAATGGCGAGCTTGTCATTGGCCGGCGCGGCGTACAGTCATCCGCTCCCGCCCAGGAATCGGCCACAATAGAAGCGGCAAGACCACGCGTTCTTTATGAAGATCGTCATTGTCGCCTGTGGCTGGGGCGACAGAACACGTCCGGCTCTATGCCTTCCGGACCGGGGAATTCTCCCTTGACAGACGGCAAATGATTTCTGCAAAATGCAGAAATCATTCTTAATAATCAACTTATTCACTATACCTAAGTCTTGTCCCGCTTCCGCAAATTCCCTCTCACCATCCTGTTCATGCCACCTTAGGACTCTGGAGTTGGGGGAATATCCCCCACTATCCCCCTAGGTTGAATTGCTTGCCACGCGCTAGGCGTGGTCGAATGCTTGCCATGTTTACCAAGCCAGAGGCATGGCACTGGGCGTGGTCGAGACGTGCCCCCACGTTCTCCTTTAATCCATATTCCAACGGAAATCTTGACAAACGACAATAAATGAGTAAACTATGACTAATGCTGACATGGTTCGCATAGCACGAGATGCTACAGGAGAGTATTTGACAATGAATTTACGGAGTCTGAAATTCATGGTGGGGATGGTGCTATTGGCATTGGGGTTGTGGCTGATGCCAGGACCGACGTTGGCCGCTGAGCGGGGTGAATTGGCCGGTTATTCCAATCTGATTGAAGGCGGTATTCCTGCATCTGTTATTAATGCGTATTTATCGGCCGCTGAAATGTCAGCACTGACGCCCGTCCGCTATGGAGTGGCCGTATGCCGGATATCGTATTGGACCTTGGATGCGATGGGTCAGAATGTTGTATTGGCTTCCGGTGCCCTTCAGATTCCATTAACCAGTGGCGTTCCCTTAACCTCCGCTATGCCGCTAGTGATGTATGCCCATGGCACCGAAAGTTACCGTTGGAGCGTGCCATCCTGCCCCCATGACAGTCCTACCGGGCCTTATTCACCCTATAGCCTGTTTAATTCGATAACAGTGCAACTGCTTGCGCTTTCATCGGCCGGTTATTGCGTGTTTGCGCCCGACTTTGTCGGCTTGGGATTCGACACCAATTCGCTGGTCACGCCTTATCTTATTGCGGACGGGGAAGCAGTGCCCGTGATTGACGGCCTGCGGGCCACACAGGATTTGGCGGCGCAAATCAACTTGTCTCTGAACGGCAAGTTGTTTTTGACAGGCTATTCGCAAGGCGGTCATGTGTGTTTGGCAACCCATCGCATGCTGGAGCGGGATTACATCCATGAATTCAGGGTTACTGCCGCCGCCCCTGGCGGGGCTCCCGCCGATCTCAGCGGCAGTATGCTGACCGCATTTCGCGATCATTTGTCCGGCGGGACGTTTTTTGCCGCGTTTGCCATGGCGGCATATCAACCACGCTTTAATATTTGGCATGATTTTAGCGAGGTATTTTTGCCTGCCTACACTAACGTGCCGCACTTGTTTTACGGCGCGCAATATTCAATGGGAACCATAGCGTCCCAATTGCCGGCTTCCATTCATGACCTTTTTACAACATCCGTTATTCAACAGGCGACCAATCCGACCTCCATGTTTGCCCAGACTATTGCTTCCAATAATGTCTATCAGTGGCGACCATCCTGTCCGCTCACGCTCTTTTATGCCGGCGGCGACACCACTGTTTCGCCATCCAATTCGCTGACCGCCTATGCCGCCATGCAGGCGTTAGGCGCCGATGTGCAGATAGTCAATGTAGGCGATGAGTTGAATCACGGCACTGGTTTCCCAAAAACTGAAATCGGTATCCTGCAGTTTTTTAACCGCTATCGCTATACCGTGTCCGCGGTAGGCCCGGCGGATTTTGACGGTGACGGTAAAGCCGACCCGGCGCAATACGACAGTCTGACGGGAATCTGGCGCATAAAACTTTCCGCCTCGGATTATACGCAGGTAATTATTTCCGGATATGGTGGTAATAATGATGCCGCGCTGGCGGCGGATTTTGATGGTGACCGGAAGGCGGATCCGACGGTGCATGACGGCATGCAAGGCAACTGGCAGGTCAAGTTGTCGGCCTCCGGATATATTGAAGCTTGCTTGAACGGTTTTGGCTGTTCTAATTGGCCGGTTCTGAACGTCGATTTTGACGGCGACGGCAAAGCCGATTCAGCTTACTACCGGCGCAATGCTGACGCGGCGTGGTGTATCCGTTTGTCCGGTTCAGCCTATGTTCCTGCTGTTTTCTGGTCCGGATTCGGCGGGCCGACTTATATCCCCTTGGCGGCGGATTTTGACGGCGACCGGAAGGCTGACCCGGCAATTTATGAAACTAATACCGGCGAATGGCAGGTCAAATTATCAGGTACTGGTTATCAAATTGTATCCTTGTTACAGTTCGGCGGCAGTGGCTATACCGCGCTGACCGCGGATTTTGACGGCGATGGCCGGGCTGATCCGTCCGTCTATGAGCAAGCGAGTGGGATTTGGCAGGCTAATCTCTCCGCCAGTGGATACCAGACCGTTACGTTAAATAGCTTTGGGGGAACTGGCTATATTGCGCTGGCGGCGGATTTTGACGGCGATGGCAAAGCCGACCCGGCCATCTGGCAAGCTTCTGCGGGCACATTATCGGTAAAACTCTCGGCCAGCGGCTATGCCACGGCTACCGTAACATTTTGATTAGGGGTGATTAGGGGGCAGTACTATTACTATTGGGGCAACATGCTATCCAAGTGTGAACCTTAATACGCGTTTATTTCAAATATGTCCGGCTAACGCAGGGAATGGAATCAGAGGCACATAAAGATCCAGCCATGATCCCTGCAATATGACCCCCGATAACATTGCGTGGCTTAGCAGTAAGACTTTTCGGCATTGCAAACACTATGAAGGTTGTTGCCCCTATTGATGCTACTATCACGGCGTCCTGTATGGTCAAGAACAGGAGGATTATGAATATCGACAGAGACGCAGCAAGGCTTTGAAACACATAATGCTTCCAATACAGTTTTCAGCTCTTTAGTAATGCTCGCTATTGATTTTTTCATAAGGTGCTCTCAACCCATACCCGGAGGGCATACGGCGGTCACGACCCGAAAATATCAAGAATCAACCCGTGCAGTTTCCGGCGAAGCACAGCATAGGAATAATGCCGTAGCGCCAGTTGGTAATTGTGTTCAGCCATTTCCTGCGATACTTCAGGAGTCGTCAGAACCTTGCGAGTTACTGCAAGCGTTTCTTCCGTGATGTAGCCATCAAACTCGATTACGTTGAACCCTTTGGGCTTGATGTCAGTGGCGTATATGGAGTAGTTATTGACCACCAGCGGGCGGCGATAATAAATCGCTTCCAGAAAGGCATTGCCAAAGCCTTCAAAAGTGGAAGGATAGGTGACCAGGTCCGCATGCGGATAAACATCCGCCAGGGAATAGATTTTTCTGCCATCCGGTGTTGTTCCCCGTTCGTCTTGAATTAGATCGCAGATGAACAAAGTTTTCACGTTCAAAGATTTCGCGTAATCTCGAACGCGTTTTTCATATCCGAACCCTTCGTCGCATGTAGCATGCGAAATGACCAGTTTGGCTTTCAAGCCCAGATGACTGACTAATTCGATGGCATGTTCAATGCCTTTGCGCTGAACGACGCGCGTTGGTTGCAAGATAAAATATTCGTCATCTTCAAACTCCAGGTCCCGGCGAATATCAGCGGCATAATCGTCCGGCGGGGGCGGAGGATTTTCAAAATCCATGATATTTGGAATTAATTCCGAAGAAATTCCGGTCCGCAAACTCAACTGGTTTTTGGCTGACGAGTTAATTACAACGTGCCAAATGGAAGGAAGGTGCGGGGGGAAAGCCATATTCAGATATTCCCAAGCCGCGTTAACCAGAAAACGTTTGCGTTCCCAGAACATGTCGTGATGATGCGCGATGCTATGCAAACCGGATTCGGAAATGACTTCGGTAATGGCCAGGCCGAGCGGTAAATTCATTGGAATTGCCAACACATTTTCGGGGATCAATAAATCTATTTTGTATTTAACGATGAAGGCATAGATCTGTTTTTTTAGATAATCTTTCATCGCATGAATTTGTTGGGTAACTTCCGGTTTTCTGGTCCCCACACCAAAACATGCCTGCTGGATTTGTCGTATTTCCGGGTGATTAAAATGGGCTTCCGCAACCAGGAATGACCGGTCCGCGGCATGGTCCAGTTCTCCGGCCATATAGAAGCAGAACACCCCGGCTTGCTCAAAGACGGCCGCCCATTTACGGGTCTCAAGCGAGACGCCGTCTAACCCTGCTAAACGGGTTGAAATAAAACCGATATTATATTTTTTCTCTTGTTTCATTAAATATCGGTAGACAATATAGCAGGGTAGGTTTGAAAAATCCAGTCCATCCTTCGTTCCTTCACGGCTAACTTCCACCGTCACTCCAGGAGCTTCCCCCTACGCGAGGTCGCTACGGCGGGACAAGATGGTGGACCAACCGTCGCTAAAGCTATGGCTTGGCAAGCAAGACGGAGGACATGTCCAACCAAAGACGGATGAGGGTCAAGGCCGCAACTCAGGGCTAATTCATGTTTTCCGTAAAAGGATTGAGGTTGAATGGGTTAAGATATTTTGGCCTCGATGCATTGGTACTTTGGAGTGCGACAGTTAGACCACGCTGCAAGCGTGGTAAACTGTCGCTTTGTTTTCGGCGAAGCTGGCCTGCCACGCCGAAGCGGCTGTGCGAAGGCGGGTGCTTCGCCGAGGTAAAGCGGCGTTGTACCGCCGCATTCCAAGGCGACGCCATTAGAAGGCGTCGCGGAAAAATGCGGAAAACCGGAGCTTCATGAATAAGCCCTGCCTATCGCCCGGTCAGCGAATGAAATGATTTGTCATTACGATTCCAGTTCATTATACTGTTGAAAAATGAACAAGAATCAACTGGTAACTTATTTGGAACGTATTGACGCAGCCTTGCATGAAGAGGCCCTGCTCTATATTTACGGAAGCGCGGCATTCATCCTGCTTGACGAGCCAGAACGCACGAGTCTCGACATTGATGTCGCCGCGCCGTATTGCCAGGTGAATGAGCGTGTTTTTCGGGACGCGGCTGCTAGCGCGGGATTGCCGGTTAATCCAGAGCCCGATACGACCAGCGATCATATCGAGTGGATATTGTCTTTGCGGCTGTGTTTGCCCCAGCCGTCCCCCGCTTCTGATATTGTGCTTTGGCAGGGACATAACCTGACGGTTCAAACCGGCGCCGTTCCCGCGTTGATTGCCAGCAAGCTTATCCGCTATGACTCCGTTGACCAAAGTGATGTGCAATACCTGTTGTCGCAGCGTTCCATTGCTTTTAATGACGTAGCGGCGGCAGTTCGTTCTCTGCCGCCGCCTTTCAATCAGGATGTTGCTGTCCTCGATAATTTGGAGAATTTGAGGAACGATATGGCGATATGGATTGGGAGTCAGACATGACGGAGCGCGAA
The DNA here is from genome assembly GCA_964418925.1 of uncultured Verrucomicrobiota bacterium. Classification (GTDB taxonomy): domain Bacteria; phylum Verrucomicrobiota; class Kiritimatiellia; order JAAZAB01; family JAAZAB01; genus CAYQNY01. The sequence goes on along the minus strand of CAYQNY010000045.1, from coordinate 3,225 downwards.
AAATTACAACTTTGTTACGAGTTAGCGTTTTTTCCGCCCCGCTTGAACGAAGCATGGGGCCGAATCAAACGAAATGCGGTTCCGAATGCAGACGAGCTGGGCGAGTTGCTTGACACCGCCCTGCTGCTTCATCAGGCGTTGCCGGAAAAAGGCTTCTCTTCCCAACGGGCGTTAACCCGACTGGCTATGTATCAGGCCAAGGCTCGGGCGTTTGGCATGGTTGGCTTTATCCGCCATCTGCGTCAGCGACTGCATCGGCCGCCCCTGGCGGCGCGAGAAGTTCCCGGGCACCTGGTGCGCGATATTGGTCTCCCGCCCTTGACGCGCCGGCCGACGGCTGTAATCTAAAAAGTTACGAATATTATAACTACTCAGGAGTCAGAATTCAGGAGTCAGAATGAGGGCGCCGGCAAGGACATTCGAAGACTTGGTGGTTTGGCAGAAAGCGCATCAGTTTGTGCTTGCGGTTTACCATTTGTCACGAACATTTCCACGATCCGAAATCTATGGTCTGTCGTCACAATTCCGGCGCGCCGCTGTCTCAATTGCCGCGAACATTGCGGAAGGATTCCGCCAGCGGGGCAAAGCAGACAAGCTCCGTTTTTTTAACATGGCACAGGGATCCTTGGAGGAATGCCGATATTATTTGATTCTCAGCAGGGATCTTGAATACGGTGATGTTTCTGAAACGAGCCGGTTACTGGAAGAGGTCAGCAAACTACTGGAGGCGTATTCTCAGAGTATTCTGAATTCTGACTCCTGAATTCTGAATACCTGAGTAATTACCAAATATTATGCTGAAAAAAATTCTCCAGGGTTTGCTCGTAGGCCTGGCAGCGGCTTGCATTGCCATTCTCCTGTGGGCTGGCGGCGCGCTGACCCGCTTTGAATCCAAAACCTGGGACTGGCGCGTCACCCGCCTGGCCAAACCCGGCGTTGCTACTGATAAGATCCGCCTGATCCTCATTGACCAATACAGCCTCGACTGGGGCCAGAAGGAAATGGGGCTCAAATGGCCATGGCCGCGCGAGGTCTATCAACCCATCCTGGATTTCTGCCGGCGCCAGGGCGCCCGGTCGGTTAGCTTTGATATGGTTTATACCGAGCCTTCTTATATGGGAGTGGAGGATGACCGGACCTTCGGCGCCGCCATCGCGGCGACTACCGGCTTTGTCGGCACGGTCTTTCTGGGCAAACACGGCCATAGTACCAACTGGCCGGCCAACCTTCCTACACCCAAAATCCGGGGATTACCACGCTGGCTGGCAGGGGAGTCAACTGCAAAACTACCCGAAAAGACGGCCACGGTCCGTTCGACAGGCTCAGGACAGGTAAAACATGGTCCTCCAATATCTGGGAAAAACAACTTGTTTTCGCAATGGAGGGACGCGCTTAGTCGCGTCCGAATAAGTTTCGCAATTAGCTCAGAGATCAACCGCAGCCATAGCATCATGCCCACTGCCACGTTCCCCATCCCGGAAGTGGCGACCAACGCCGACCTGCTCGGCAACGTGCATGCCACGCCGGATCCTGACGCCATCTTCCGGCGGCTGGAATTGTTCAACGTGTTTGACGATAAAGCCATTCCCTGCCTGGGCCTGGCCGCCTACCTGGTTTCCACTCCCAGCGCAACGCTTGCCATCAAACCTGGCACGCTGACTATCAGTTCCCAACTTGCCCCGCCTAGGGCGGGGTCAATCATCAACCATCAGCCATCAACCATTCTTCACGTGATTCCCATTGACACCCAGGGCCGGGCTTTGCTGAATTTTCGCGGGCCGGCGGGAACCCACCAACGCTATACCGCCGCCGCCGTGATTCAATCCGAGCTGCGTTTACAGGCCGGCGAGAAACCGCCTATCAAGGATCCCCGGGAGTTCAAGGATTGTTACGTGTTCCTGGGATGCAGTGCGCCCGGCCTGCTGGATCTCCGGCCGACACCGGTCAGCCGGGTCTATCCCGGCGTGGAATTATACGCCACGACGCTGGACAACCTGCTTGCCAACGACTTCATGCGCGACATGCCCCGGAAGTTCACTCTCCTGTGCGTTCTGGGCATGGGCCTGCTGGCCGGTGTCCTGACACGCCTGGGCCGGAACGCGCGGGAAAACGTCCTGGTTTTTGCGCTGACTATTCCCATTCCGGCGATCCTGTGCGTGGCCGCGTATCAACGGGGATTCTGGTTGCCGTTCCTGGTCCAGGAAACCGCCGTGATCTTCGCGCTGGTCGGCGCCGTGCTGGTCAATTACGCCACCGAAGGCAAACAGAAACGGTTCATCCGCGGCGCGTTCAAGCAATACCTGAGCGAAGACGTCATCGAACAACTCACGCGGCATCCCGAACGCCTCACTCTCGGCGGCGAACAGCGCACGCTCTCCATTTTCTTTTCCGATCTCCAGGGTTTCACGAGCATTTCCGAAGGACTGAACCCGCAGGAACTCACCGCGCTCCTGAACAACTATCTCACCGCCATGACTGACATCATCCAGGCCGAAGGCGGCACGGTGGACAAATACGAGGGCGACGCCATCATCGCCTTCTGGAACGCACCCCTGGCCCAGGAGGATCATGCCATGCGCGCCGTGCGCGCGGGACTGCGCTGTCAGGAAAAGCTGGCTGAAATGCGTCCCGCGTTGCGGGATCGCATTGGCAAGGATTTATTCATGCGAATTGGACTCCACACCGGTCCAGTCGTGGTCGGCAACATGGGCTCGCACAACCGGTTCAATTACACTATCCTGGGTGATGCCGCCAACCTGGCCTCGCGGCTGGAAGGGATTAATAAGCAGTTCGGCACCTACACGATGATTTCCGAAACCATGCGCGCTGCCATTAGCAGCGAGTTTGCCGTGCGTGAAATTTCGCGCGTGGCGGTCGTTGGCCGTAAAACCGCCGTACGCGTGTTTGAACCCATGTATCAGGAAGAATTCGCGGCCCGGCAACATGATCTGGACCTGTTCGCGCAGGGGCTGGCCGCGTATTATGCCGGCCGGTTTAAGGAAGCCCTCAAGCACTTTGAACCGTTAGAGACAAAGGACCCGCCCGCGGCCGCCTATGTCCGCAAATGCCGCGATCTGCTTACCCAGTCGGCCTTTGTCGGCGCGCTGCGCGCGGGCAAACCGCTGGCCGCCTGGGACGGCGTCTGGGTCATGACCGAGAAATGAGCGGATGAATATCCAACCTAAGATCGGAGCGCCGGCATCAGCGGCACGAGACAATACACTC